>JBCCHV010000038.1 GCA_039028635.1 Acidobacteriota bacterium | reverse complement strand
GGGCGGTGGCAACGGCCGCTGACGCGACCACTGCCACCGCGATTAAACTGCCTGCTGAGAAAGAGAAATCTCTAGGCTGATAACCGTCTACAAGATCGGGGCAGGTCCACTCAGCCCCCTCGCCGGGCGCCGCTGAAACAAACAGCTCGCAGCGCTGAAAAAGTCTTGACTCGGCGCATCTTTGGTCCTCAAGAGTTCCCGAGCCCGAGGGGCGAGGCGGCGGCGAAAGCCGCCGAGGTCGGGGGTGAAGGCGCACGACATGTGCGTGCGCCTGAGGGGGGCGCCTTTAGCCCCCCTGGCCGGGCGCCCCTGAAACAAACAGCAGGCGCTGAATAAGTCGCCATGCGACTTTTTCAGCAGCCTGCTAGTCGACTCGATCGACCACCGGGGGCAGCTCCCGCGGCTCGTCGTAAAAGACGGAGACGTCGGCGTTGTTGCGCAGCTCTTCGGTCCAGCGCACGATCTCCTCGTTGAGCTGGGATTCGCGCAGCACGCGCCGCAGATCCTCCCGCACGTCGTCGAGAGGGGGCACCTCTTGCCCTTGGGCGGTCACGCTCGGCGCAAACACATTGTCGTAGTAGCGGCGAATTTCGTCGAGATCGACGAACACCTGGGCCCCCAGGCGCTCCTCGACATAGGTCAGGACGGCGAGCTGCTTGGCGACCAGCTGGCGTAGCTCGGCCTCGCTGAAGCCGACGGCGGCGAGGCGACGATCGAACTCCTCCTCGGACTCGAAGCGCCCACGAATCTCCGCCACCTGCTCTTCGATCACCGCCACCGGCGCCTGCTCGAAGCCAAACCGCTCGACCGCCTGGGAGCGCAGCCGCTCTTCCACCAGCTGGTCGAGGACCCGACGCCGCAACGCGTCCTCGCTCTCGCCCTCCTGCACCGCCACCAAACCGAGGCCGATGAGCTCCTCGATCTCGGACCACAGAATGGGCTCCGAATCGACCATCGCGACGACGCGATCGAGCAGCTCTTCGCCGCCCTGGGCGCTGGCCGAAGGCAGCACCAAGGAAGAGAAAATAAGGGCTACCGCCAGCAAGAGGACCGACCTTTTCGACATGAATCGCATGCTAGCAGGCTGCTGAAAAAGCCGCGAGGCGACTTATTCAGCGCCTGCTGTTTGTTGTCTTCCCGGGATCGGTCGCAGGTTGCCGATGAGTTTTTCAGCACCCTGCTAGCATCATCGCCCTCATGACCAACCAGGGCAAGGGCCGGCTCGTGATCGTTCCGACTCCCATCGGCAACCTCGAGGACCTCACGCCGCGGGCTCAGCGAGAGCTCGCCGAAGCCGATCTCGTCGCCTGTGAAGACACCCGCCACAGCGGCAAGCTGATCGCCCATCTCGGTCTCGAGAAGGACCTGGTGTCGCTCCACGAGCACAACGAGCGCCAGCGCCTCCCCCGCCTCCTCGAGCGCCTGGCGGCGGGCGACACCGTCGCCCTGGTGAGCGATGCCGGCACCCCTCTGCTGTCGGACCCGGGTTACGTCCTCGCCCGCGAAGCGGTCCACCATGGGCACCGACTCGAATCCCTGCCGGGACCTTCGGCGATTCTCACCGCCCTGACGGTCTCGGCCTTGCCACCGCACCCCTTCACCTTCGCCGGCTTCCCGCCGCCCAAGTCCGGCAAACGCCAGAACTTCTACCGCCGCTTCGCCGACCTCGGTCACACGGTGCTGTTCTTCGAATCGCCGCGCCGGCTGCTCGCCAGCCTGCGCGACGCCCGCGAAGTGCTCGGTGATCGCCCGGCGGCGGTCGCTCGGGAGCTCACCAAGGTGCACGAAGAGGTGCTGCGCGGCAGCCTGAGCGAGCTCATCGAGCAGCTCGACGAACGCCAGGCGATCAAGGGAGAGATCGTCTTGCTGATCGGCCCCCCTCCCAAGCGCTAGCCGTGTCGGTCCGGAAGCGCTGGCCCTCGACCGAAACCCTCCTCGGCGCGCCGCCGAGCGCGATCCGTCCATTCTTCCTGGAGGTCGCCCGGCGCCAGGCGGCGAGCCGTCAGCCGGCCGACCTGATGCGGCAGTGGGCGCAGGACCCGTTTGTCGCCCCCAGCGCGCACGACCAGCGCGTTCTGCACCGCCTCGACGGCCTGGCGCTGGCAGCGGCACCGGAGTTCTCGGCCCTGCAGCTGTCGCCGGTCGCTCCGCTGGGGGTGTGCTCCGTTGTCGCCCCGACTTCGCAGGACCGCACCCTCACGGCCCAGCGCGGCACCGAGGTGGTTTCCGACCCGACCAATGTCCTGGCGGTCGAATGCGCCCGGCGCCTGCGCCTCGAGCCACAGCAACGAGTCCGCCTGTGCTGCAGCCACCAGACCTTGCGGGCCCAGGCGCTGCCGGACGAACCGGGCTACTCGCAACACTTTCGCCTTTTCGTGCTCGCCCAGGGTGGCCGAGGGCTACCCGAGGATGGCTTCGAAACCCGCGCCTTCGTCGAGCACGCCCAGGTCTTCGACCGCCTGTTCGACCACGCCAGCACCGAGCTCGGCTGCCGCTTCGAAGATCGCCAGGCGCAGCTCCTCGTCGCCAACGGACAGGAGACTCTCGGTGAGCGCGTCGCCACCGTCGTCCGGCAGGCACTACCCGATGTGGATTTGCAGCAGAATGAGCTGACCGCGAGCTACTACGACGGCATTCGCCTACTCTTCGGAGCCCGGTCGCCGCGCACCGGCCAGCTCGTTCTGCTGGCCGACACCGGTCGCTTCGACTGGCTGGCCCAGCTCAACGCCAACCGCAAGCTACGCTTCGTGGCCAGCGGGCTGGGCCTGCAGCTCCTCGACAGCCTGTTCCGGGATTCCTAGCTGCCGCCGAGTCGGCACCGCGGACTGGATCCAGCAGCCGCCGAGAACCTGCGAGCCGCGATAGAAGACCGCCGCCTGGCCGGGAGCGACGCCGCGCTGAGGCTCGGCGAACTCGACCCGCGCCCGACCGTCTTCGAGCGGCTCGATGCGCGCCGCAACGCCGCCATGGCGCGAGCGAATCCGGACCGTCGCCTCGACCGCCGCCCGGCCGTCCGCCGGCGGCGTGATCCAGTGCAGGCGCTCGCCTTCGAGGCCGCCGGCCAGCAGCTCGGCGTCATCCCCCACCACTACCCGGTTGCGCGCCGCATCGATCTCGACGACGTAGAGCCGGCGATCGGCGGCGATGCCGAGACCCCGCCGCTGACCGACGGTGTAGCGGTAGTAGGGCTCTCCCTGACCGAGCACCTGACCTTCACGATCCACCAGCGTCGCCGGCTCGCCGGCGGAGACGATGGGCAGCAACGAGCGCCTCTCGCCTCCCTCCACTCGCGCCTTGCGGCCCTCGAGCTCGCTCTCGACGAAGTCGCGGATCGTGCCGGAGACGAAGCAGATCTCCATGCTCTCGCCCTTGTCCGCCACCACCAGCCGCGCCTCGCGGGCGAGCTCGCGCACCGCGTCCTTCTGCAGCTCACCAAGAGGGAACTCGGAAGCGGCGAGCTGCGCCTGATCGAGCTCGAAGAGAAAGTAGCTTTGATCCTTCGCCGGATCCACGGCGCGATGAAGCTCACGCCCTTCGGGACCGTCAACGATGCGCGCATAGTGGCCGGTGGCGACGCGGCCGGCACCGAAGGTGCGCGCCCGGGCCAAGAGCAGGTCGAACTTGACCCAGGTGTTGCAGCTCACGCAAGGGCTCGGCGTGCGCCCGGCGAGGTAGTCGTCGACGAACGGGTCGACGACGTTCTCGCGGAACTCGTCGTCCATGCGCAAGGTGTAGTGGGGAATCCCCACCTGCTCGGCCACCCGCCGCGCATCGCCGAGGTCGAGGGCGCCGCAGCAGCGACCATTGCGACTCGGCTTGTCCGACTCGTCCCACAGCAGCATCGAGAGGCCGACCACCGGCTGCTGGCGACGCGCCAGCAACAAGGCCGCCACCGACGAATCGAGGCCGCCACTCATGGCGACGGCGGTCAGCGCGCTCATCGCCGCCTCCCGGAGCGCACCGCCGTTTCCGCCTGGCGCAGGTCGCCGACGACCGCCCCCAGGGTGGCGAGAAAACGATCAACCTCTTCGACGGTGTTGGGCACTCCGAAGCTCACCCGCAGGGTCGACAGGGCGAGCTCCGGCGAGATCCCCATCGCCAGCAGCGCTCGACTGGGTTCCACCACGCCGGAGGAGCAAGCCGATCCGGTCGAAACGGCGAAGCCGGCGAGATCGAGACGGATCATCAAAGCCTGGCCCTCGACGCCGGCGAAGGCGACGCTCGAGGTGTTGGGAAGACGCGGCGAGTCGCCACAGTGGACGACGCTGTCGGCGATGGCCTGCAGGCCGGCCTCGAAGCGATCGCGCAGGCTGGCGAGATGGTTGTAGCGCTCTTCGACCCCCGCCGCCGCCCGCGCCGCCGCCGCCCCCAACCCGACCAAGGCCGGAACATTGGGCGTGCTGGCGCGGCGATGGCGCTCCTGGCCGCCGCCTACCAGGTAGGGCGGCACCTCCACGCCATCGCGAATCCACAACGCCGCGGCGCCCAGCGGCCCGTGGAACTTGTGGCCGCCGAGGGTCAGGAAATCGATCCCCAGATCCTGCGGGTGAACCGGAATCTTGCCCACCGCCTGCACCGCGTCGCAGAGCACCGGAATGCCGCGGTCGCGGCACACCGCCGCCACCTCCGCCACCGGCTGCAGGGTGCCGACCTCGTTGTGGGCCAGCATCAGGCAGACTAGACGGGTTTCGTCATCGAGGGCGGCCACCACCTCGGAGGCCAGCACCACGCCGTCCGCCGACGGCGGGACCCGCACCACCTCCATGCCCTCGCTTTCGAGGCGGTCCGCGGCAGCCTTGACGGAGGGATGCTCGAGAGCCGAGATCACCAACCGTCCGCGATTGCCGGCAGCCGCCGCCAGGCCGAAGATGACACCGTTGTTGGCTTCCGTGCCGGAGGCCGTGAAGACCACCTCGAGGGCCGGCACTCCGAGCAGGTCGGCGACCCGCTCGCGAGCCTCTTCGACCGCCTCGCGAGCCTGCCGGCCCCAGTGGTGCACGGACGACGGATTACCGTGCTGATCGCGCAGCCAGGGCACCATCGCCTCGAACACGATCGGATCGAGGGGTGTGGTGGCGTTGTGGTCGAGATAGACGAACTCGGCGCTCATGGGAGCCGTATTCTATAGGTCGGGAGCTCGACGGGCATATGATGCCCTTCGCAACCTGCTGGGAGAACACATCATGCGATACCTGACCTGCGGAATCCTCCTCGCTTTGTTCGCCGCCCTGCCGGTGGCCGCCAAGCAAACCTACAAGAACAGCGAAGGGGAGTACCGCAAGACGACCCGGGCGACGATCGAGCAACTGCCGGAGAAGTACCGCGCCTGGATGCGCGAGGTCGAGCTGATCATCACCGACGACGAGGTCGGCGCCTTTCTCGAGATCGAGAAGGACTACCAGCGGGACGCTTTCATCGTGCGCTTCTGGCGCATTCGCGACCGCTTCCCGGACACCGCTCGCAACGAGTACAAGGAAAACTGGGAGAGACGCCTCGAGGAAGCCAAGAGCCGCTACGCGGATCTCAACGAGGACCGTGCCCGCTTCCTGCTGCTGAACGGCTTCCCGCACAGCTTTCTCGAGTTCCGCTGCTCGGGCCTCAACCCGATCGAGGTTTGGTTCTACGACACCACCGAGCAGATCCGGCGCCGCGCCTTCCTGATCTTCTACCGCCCCGGCGGCATCAGCCGCTATCGCCTCTGGCGCGGCCGCTTCGACGGCATCGGCGCCCTCCTCGACACCATCTCCGTTTCCGGTGGCGACATTCGCGGCCTGCAGGACATCGCCAACAAGTGTCGCGACGGCGAGGCCCTGGTCGCCGCCATCGGCTTCGCCCTCAACGACCCGATCGGCTTCGAGCAGCTGGTCGCCAAGATGACCGTCGACTCCACCGGTCCGAGCGACGAGTGGATCGCCACCTTCAACACTTACTCGACGGACGTTCCGGAAGGCGCCGAGACCCTTCCGGTGAAGCTCGATTTCGCCTACCCCGGCCGGCGCCAGAGTCGCACCGCGGTGCAGGCGGCGATGACCATCGCCCGCCAGGACGCCGGCACCTCGGAGCTCGCCGACTACCGCTCCTACAACTTCCTGGTCACCGGCGAGGTGCTGCAGGGGGAGCAACTCTTCGACAACTTCCGCTACAAGTTCGACTTCCCGGTCGGCGAGGTGGCGACGGAGAACATCCCGATCGTCCTCGAGCGCTTTCTGCGGCCCGGCGAGTACCGCATGATCCTCAAGCTCGAGGACGTCAACGGCAAGCGCTTCTTCCGCACCGACCAACCGTTGACGGTGCCGCGCATCGAGAAGGGCCTGCCGCCGCCACCGCCGAGCGATCCCGAGACCGCCCGCCTGCTGGCCGAGGCCAACGCCGCCATCGCCGCCGGCGAGACCACCTTGAAGCTGGTGCCGCCGCAGGGCGACCTGGTCACCGGCTACGTGCGCTTCGACACCCTCGCCACCGGCGACACCTTCGCCGCCGTCTCCTTCGCCCTCGACGGCCAGGTGGTGCTGACCAAGAAGCGTCCGCCCTTCAGCGTCGACCTCGACCTCGGCCAGCTGCCGCGCTCGCGCACCCTGGTGGCCATGGGCCTCGACGACAACGGCGAAGAGCTGGCGCGCGACGAGATCCTGATCAACGCCAACGACAATCGCTTCGCCGTCGACCTGGTGGAGCCGCGCAAGGGCAAGACCTACAGCCAGAGCCTGCGTGCCATCGCGGCGATCTCGATCCCCGAAGGCCTGGAGGCCGAGCGGGTCGAGTTCTTCCTCAACGAGACCCGCCTCGCGACCCTCTACCAGGAGCCCTTCGAGGTCAACATCGTGCTCCCCGAGAGCGAGGCCCTGGCCTACGTGCGGGCCGTCGCCTTCCTCCCCGACGGCAACTCCACCGAGGATCTGGTGTTCGTCAACGCTCCCGAGTACCTGGAGGAGATCGACGTCCAGTTCGTCGAGCTCTACACCACCGTCCTCGACCGCAACGGCCGACCCGTCGAAGGCCTCACCCAGGAGCAGTTCAGCGTCACCGAGGACGGCCAGGCGCAGCAGATCGCGCGCTTCGAGAAGGTCGAGAACCTGCCGATTCACGCCACCCTGCTGCTCGACATCTCGCAGTCCATGGACGAGAGCCTGGAAGACGCCAAGGGTGCCGCCCTCGGCTTCTTCGAGCAGGCCATCCAGCCCAAGGACCGCGCCGCCTTCATCACCTTCAACGACCGCCCCGAGCTGCGGGTCAAGTTCTCGAACGACGTCAACAACCTCGCCGGCGGCTTGGCCGGCCTCAAGGCGGAGCGCGGCACGGCGCTTTACGACAGCGTCATCTTCAGCCTCTACTACTTCAACGGCATCCGCGGCCAGCGCGCCCTGCTGGTGTTCTCCGACGGCAAGGACGAGGCCAGCCGCTTCTCCTTCGAGGACACCCTCGACTTCACCCGCCGCGCTGGCGTCACCATCTACACCATCGCCCTGCGCGACGACGCCGCCCACAAGAAGCTGGTCAAGCTCTCCCAGGCGACCGGCGGCCAGAGCTTCCTGATCTCGGACATCAGCGAGCTCGAAGGGGTCTACGACATCATCCAGCAGGAGCTGCGCTCGAAGTACCTGATCGCCTATCAGTCCAACAACACCAGCGACAGCCGCGACTTCCGCAGCGTCGAGCTGAAGGTGACGCCGCGCGGCCTCGAGGCCAAGACGATTCAGGGGTACTACCCCTAAAGACATCCAATCGCCGCAGGCCGACGAAGACAGCTGACGAGGGCCTCCCGAAGGACGCCCGCCAAGTCATGCCTTCTTCCAACCCAACATGGATGCGCCGGGTCCTGCTGCTGGCCGCCGCCTACAACCTGCTCTGGGGCGCGTGGGTGGTGCTGTGGCCGCAGCAGCTCTTCCAGTGGCTGTCGATGGAGCCGCCGCTCTACCCCGGCATCTGGCAGTGCGTCGGCATGATCGTCGGCGTCTACGGCATCGGCTACGGCATCGCCGCCCGCGATCCTTTCCGTCACTGGCCGATCGTCTTGGTCGGCTTCCTCGGCAAGATCTTCGGCCCGATCGGTTTTCTCGCCGCCGCCCTCGAAGGCGAGCTGCCCTGGGCCTTCGGGCTCACCCTGCCGACCAACGACCTGGTGTGGTGGGCGCCCTTCGCGATCATCCTGTGGTCTGCCTTCCGCCACGGCCAGCGCCGCACCGGCGCCACCCTCGACCTCGACGAGCTCCTCGCCGTGTCGCGCACCTCCCACGGTCCGACCACCGCCGAGCTGTCGCACCAACGGCCGGTGCTGATGGTGCTGCTGCGCCACTTCGGCTGCACCTTCTGCCGCCAGACCCTGGCCGACCTCGCAGAGCGCCGCGCCGCCCTCGACGGCGGCGGCGTGACCATCGTTCTGGTGCACCAATCGACGGACAACCGCGCCGCCGAGCACTTCGCTCGCTACCAGCTCGACGACCTGCCGCGCATCAGCGACCCGGACTGCTCCTTCTACCGCGCCGCCCGCCTGCCCCGCGGCACCTTCGGGCAGCTCTTCGGCAGGCGCGTCTGGTGGCAGGGATTCCGCGCCGCCATCTTCGGCGGCCACGGCATCGGCCGACTCGAGGGCGACGGCTTTCAGATGCCCGGCGCCTTCCTCGTCCACCGCGGCCAAGTCACCGCCATGCAGCGGTACCATTCCGCCGCCGACCGCCCCGACCTCCTGACTTTCACCGAGAAACACAGGCCCGCGAAATGACCTTCAACGCCCCGCCGATCGAGATCGAACGTCACGGCAGCACCTACACCCTCACCACCGAGCAGTGGCTACCGCGTTCCCTCGACGAGCTCTTTCCGTTCTACGCCGACGCCTACAACCTCGAGCGCATCACGCCGCCCATCCTGCGCTTCCGAGTGATCACGCCGCGGCCGATCGAGATGAAGGCCGGTGCCCTGATCGACTACCGCCTGCGGCTGCGCGGCCTGCCGATCCGCTGGCGCACCCGCATCGCCGCCTGGGAGCCGCCCTACCGCTTCTTCGACGAGCAGATTCGCGGACCGTATCGCCTGTGGTACCACCAGCACACCTTTGAGGAGCGCGACGGCGGCACCCTGGTGCGCGACCAGGTGGACTACCGCATGCTCTTCGGGCGCCTCGCCCATCCCCTGATCGTCGGCCGCGACGTGCGCCGCATCTTCGCCTTCCGCAGCCAGGCCCTGGCCGAGATCTTCGGCCGAGACGCCGCCGCCTGAGGCCGCTGAAAAAGTCGCGCGGCGCCTTATCCAGCGCCTGCTGTTTGTTTCAGGGGCGCCCGGCCAGGGGGGCTAAAGGCGTCCCCCTCAGGCGCACGCACATGTCGTGCGCCTTCACCCCCGTCCTCAGCGGCTCTGCCGCTGCCTCGCCCCTTGGGCTCGGAAGCCCTTGAGGACCAACGATGCCAAGAGTCGATAGTTTTGAGCAGCCTGCTAGCAGGCTGGGCTGGGAGCCCCTTGCGGACCGAAACTCAGCGATCCTGGACTTCAGCGACCTGCTCGCCAACCCCGCTGGCGCGCTCCGGGGAGAAGCCGGCGCCATGTTAGTCTCGCGCCGCTTCTCACCATGTCCGCACGCGCGAAAATTGCCCTCGGCTTCTTCCTGCTGACGGCCGCCGTCTACATTCTGACGGCGCCGGGACGGATCGACAGCATCGATGGACAGTTCCGCTACGACGTCACCCAGAGCTTGATCTCGGTCGGCGAGACGGTGATTCGGGATCCCTGGTTGTGGGGTGTGCCGGGCCTCGACGACAAGCTCTACTCCTACTACAACGCGGCGCCTTCCCTGGTCGCGATTCCGCTGGTGTGGGCCGGCGGGCTGACCGACGATCCCCTGGCCGAGCGGCGACGGTTTCTGTTCTCCCTGACGACCGCCTTCTTCGGCGCCGCCACCGCCGCCGTCATGCTGATTTTCCTCACCGACTTGGCGGTGCCCCTGCGCAAGGCGACCCTGTGGACCGGCGTCCACTCTTTCGCCACCATCGCGTGGCCCGCCGCCACCTCGGTGCTCGATCAGGTCCAGCACGGCTTCTGGGTGCTGCTCGCCGCCTGGCTCGGCTTTCGCGCCGCCCGGGGAGCCCTCAGCCACGCCATTCCCTATGGCGCCGGCGCCTGCATCGCCGGCGCCGTGCTGATCAACTACCAGCCCCACTTCACCCTCCTGATCGCCCCCCTGGCGCTGATCGCCTGGACCGCCTCCACCGCCGAGACCGCGAGACCGCGCTGGCAGATCGCCGGCCTGATCCTGCTGGCGGCCCCCATGGGCTTGGGCTGGAGCTTCTACTACAACGAGATTCGCTTCGGCACCCCGTTCTACTTCGACAAGCTCGACATCGGGGTCAACCAGCCGCCACTCTTCGGCTCGCCGATCGAAGGGCTCATCGGCCTCCTGGTCAGTCCCGGCAAGAGCATCTTCCTGTACAGCCCGGTGGTCCTTCTGGCGCTGCTCGGTTGGAACGCCCTGCGACGCCGCTGGCCGATGGTCGCTTGGTGCGCGGCCGCGGTCATGGGGGTGCAGCTTCTCTTCACCTCCTGCCTGGCTTTCTTCCACGGCGACTGGTGCTGGGGGCCACGCTACCTGGCCGTCACCCTGCCGCTCTTCGGCTTGGCGATGGCCTTCGGCGACTACAGCGCCTGGCGCAAACCCCTGGCCACCGGTTTGATCGGCGTCGGCCTGGTCATCCAGCTCCTCGGCTTGACCACGGTCCACGAGCGCTACTTCTTCGAACGGGGCTTGCCGCCCTTCTTCTGGTGGCCGCAGCAGGGCTTCTACCTCGAGCACTCGCCGCTGCTGGCCCGCCCGGGTGAGGTCTGGCAGATTCTCACTGAAGGGGTGCCCGACGACACGGAGCAGTTCTCGCCGACGCCGCACCCGAGGCTGCGCACCTACTTCATCGCCGGGTCCAACCCATCGCACATGGCCCCCACCTGGATGCGCCAGTTCGAGGTCTTCTACCGCTTCCGGCCCTGGACCTTCTGGAGCCTCAGCGTGCCTCGCCAGGACCGACCGGTGCCCTACCTGCCGAGCGTCGCGCTGCTCCTCGCCCTCGGTGCCGGAGGTGGCCTTCTGCTGCGTCGTGGGCTCCTCGAGCCGGAGGCCGTCCCTTGAACGCCTACCGGCAGAGGGTTCTCGAACATCTTCGCCGCGTCCTAGGCCCGATCGCCCCGGTCCCTCGCGCCCTCGACTTCGGCAGCGGCGACGGCTGGTTCGCCCAGCAGCTCACGGCCGAAGGCCTGATCACCGAGGTCGTTCCGGTCGACGTTCAGCGACGCAGCCAACACTTCGTCGAGCCCCAGCTCTACGACGGCGAGCGCCTGCCCTTCGAAGACCGCTCCTTCGACCTCGTCTATGCCGTCGACGTCCTGCACCACACGCCGGACCCACCGACCAGCCTGCGCGACTTGCTGCGCTGCAGTCGTTCCGCCTTCGTGTTGAAAGACCACAACCACCAGAGCTGGCTCGGCAAGCTCACCCTCTCGTTGCTCGACGAGGCCGGCAATCGCCGCTTCGGCGTGCCCTCCCTCTACCACTACCAGCGGCGCTGGGACTGGCTGCCGGTGATCGCAGAAGCGGGCTTTCACCAGGACGAGCTGGATTCGAAGATCGTCTGCGAAGAGCGCCCCGGCCTGTCGCTGTTCGTCAACAAGTTCCAGTTCATCGGCCGCTGGACGCGGGCCTAGCCCAAGCAGGTCGGGCGAGCTCAGCCCTTGCGGGCGACCACCGCGAGCTCGAAGCCGGTGCGCGGCGGCAGCTTGCCGAGCAGCCAGTGGACTCGGCGCACCAGCGGGAAGACCTTCTCGTAGAAACGCAGCCCCGGCGGCGGTGACGCCACCAGGTCCCCCCAGGTCCAGGAGTCGCGCTTGCGGATGCCGCGCTCGAGCCAGAGATGCACCAAGGCGATTGCGTCGAGCATCAGCTTCGAGCCCAGGCGCATCAGCGAGCGCACCTCGACCGGCTCGAGGCCGGCCCGCTGCAGCCGCTCCTCGAGATCCTTCACCTGGTACCCGGCGGTGAAGTGGCGCTCCGGGCCCTCCTGCTCGTGCACCGACTCGACGCCGATCAGGTCGAGGAAGTCCGGGAAACCCCATTCGAGGGAGGGCACGGTGACGATCAGGTGGCCGCCGGGGCGCAGCACCCGGCAGACCTCGTCGAGCACGACGCGGTCGTCCGGGCAGTGCTCGAGGACATCCGTCAGCAGGATGGTGCCGAAGGTATCGGTCGGGAAAGGCAGGCCGTCGGCGCTGCCGCAGCAGGGCAGCAAGCCGCCAGCGAGCAGCGACGAGAGCACAATGTCGAGGGAGACGGTGGGCTCGATCCGCGGCGCCAGCAGCTTGCGCGAGTAGTAGCCCAGGCCGGCACCGATATCGAGGGCTGGACCCTCGCAGCGACCTTCGAGCAGCGAGGCCAGAAGCGGCATCTTCTCCCAGGTGGCGAGATCCAGCTCCACGATGTCGTCGGCGGTCCACGCCCTACGCTCAGCCATGCCGTCGTCCTCTCCCATCGCCGGTCAGGCCCCGTACGATATCGCCGTAGAAACCTGCCATCGCCGCAAATCCCCAATGGGCCTCGGCGTGACGGCGGGCGGCGACGCTGCGCTCCTCGGCGAAGAGCGCCGGCAACGCCGCCGCCATCGCCTCGGCGGTGCGCTCGGCCGACAGGCAGCCGCCATCGGCCGCCGCCACCACCTCGCGGCTGAAGGGCTCGTCTTCGGAGACCAGCGCCGGCAGCCCGCAGGCCATCGCCTCCTGCACCACCAGCGGCAAGCCCTCACCGTAGGAGGGCAAGAAGAAGGCATCGGCAGCCCAGTAGAGGCGCTGCATCTCCTCCGGCGCCACCGAGGGCCGATGCACTACCGCCGAGCCGAGCTCGGTCACCAGCTCGCGCACCATGCCGTCGAGGGGACCGTCGCCGACCAACACGAAGCGCACCTCGGGACAGCGGCGCACCGTTTCCACCACCACCGGAATGCCCTTCTTTTCCACCAATCGGCCGACGAACAGCACCACCGGCCCACCCCCGGGATCCAGCCCGAGGTGCTCGCGCTCCGCCCGGCGCTCCTCTGGAGTCGGCGGCCGGAAACGCTCGAGATCGATGCCGTTGTAAATCTTTTGCCGCGGCGGCACCGCCGGCCCGGCGGGCAGCAGGTCCGCGAGCCAGGTCTCGGCGCTGGGCGTCGCCAGGACGATGCGATCGACCCCACGCAGGGTGCGACGCCCCAACGTCCGGTAGGCGACGCTCTCGATGCCGTTGAGCAGCCGCAGGCCGTACTCCACAAAGCCGATGTGCTGAGTCAGAAAAACCGGCACTCCGCGTCGCCGCGACCAGCGCACGGCGAAATAGCTGCCCGGATAGAGACAATCGTGGACGTGCACCACATCAGCCCAGCGGACCAGCTCCGACAGCCGCCGCCAGGCGGCCGGTCCCCAGACTGGAATCGGCACCCCCAAACGCCGTTCGAGCACATTCCAGGTCGGCACCCGCACCCGGCCACCTTCCTCGCCGGCCTTCGCCGGATCATCGCTCGCCAGCCAGCGCACCTCCCAGCCCTCTTGCCGATAGGCCTGGAAGAGGGACTCGGCCACCCGCTCGATGCCGCCTTGGTGAGGCGGCATGTAGTGGGTGACGACGCCGATCCGAAGAGGGGTCACGGCCCGGGATCTCCGTCCTGCACCAAGGCGGCGTACCGCGCCGTCACCCGCATCGCCGGACCGAGGCAAAGGGCGCCGTAGAGCACCTGGGTCAGCATGCCGCAGGCGTGGTAGGTCAGGCTGAAGGCCAGAATGCCGGCCTCGCCGCTGCCATCCACCACGTAGGGGCTGAGCAGCCACACCTGGGCCGCCTGGAAAGTCCCGAGGCCCGCCGGCGCGATCGGCAGGGCGGTGATCAGGAGAACAATCGCGATCAGCGCCATGCCTTCGCCCAGCGGCACCTCGACGCCCCACAAACGCAGACCGCCCCAGTGCCCGAGCAACAGCAGAAAGGTGTGCGGCAAGCGCCCGGCGAAGGCCTTGAGATGCGGCCCGAGACCGATGCCGGTGAGCGGGCCCAGCCAGTCTCGCCGCCGCAGCCAGGCCGGCGGCTTCGCCACCACCACGAGATAGGCCAGCCAGGCCGCCATCGCGAAACCAACCGCCGGCAGCAAACCCGGCACGAAAAGGGTGCCCCGGTACGCAACCAGCGCCAGAAAGCCGACCACCAGGAGATTGCTCAGCGCCACCACCGAAACCAGCAGCGCCACCCCCGTCGAGCGAGCTGCCGACACCCCGGTCTTCACCAGATAGATTCCGATACCGCCCTGACCGAGCAGGAAGTTGAGCACCGACAGGAGGTAGGAAGCTCCGCGCACCAACAGCACCGCGCCGAAGGATCGCCGTATACCGGCAGCGATCAGCGCCACCTGGGTCGCCCAGCCATCGGCCAGCAGGGTGACGCCGACCTGCACCAGGACGTAGAGGGCGATCCAGGCCACCGGCCCGGCTCCGAAGTGCTGTCGCAACTCGGCGAGGGGAATGCGCCACAGCAAAACCGCCAGCAAGAGGACCGGCACCAGCCAGCGAGCCAGAACGAAGAGCCAACGGCGACCGCCGTCCGGCGAGGCGGGCTCGTTCACGGCCTGCACCGTTCCGGCCGCTGCCGAGGGCTCACCCAACGGGGAAGGCACCGCGGTTCGCAAGTCATGGGCGCCAACCGCGGCGAAGAACGGGCTCGGCGCCGCGACTCAGCGACGCTCGATGGTCAACAGGCTGATCAAGAACGAGGCGAAGAAGGTCTGCAGACCCAGCACCATCGCCGCCATGCCGATCACCACGCCGCGCACCGCCATCAGCTCGCCATAGCCGGAAGCGATCCAGTCGAGGACGATCTTGATCTCGAGGCCGAGGCCTACCAGGAAGACCAGCGCTCCGATGAACAGGCCGCGGTCGAGGGTGAAAACCTTCCCCAACCACGGTAACCACTGCCCTTTGCGCGCGAAGCCGGCGCCCATCGAAAAGGCTTTGGCGAGGACATCGAAGAGCAGCAGGTTGTAGCCCAGGATGGCCGCCGCCACGCCGAAGAGCAGCGGGTGGTAGTCCCAGGTCTGGCCGAAGATCTCCCGTGGGCCGCCACCCAACAGCAGCACCAGGGCGAGGCCGATCAGCATCAGCACGATGCCCGGGAGCTGGAACAGGTAGGTCGGCGAGAACTGCAGCATGAAGCGCACGTGGCGCCAGGCGTCGCGCATGCCGACCAGCTTCGACTCGCCGATGCGCGGCCGATAGGTGATCGGAATCTCCTCGATCTTGAGGTTCTCGCGCAGCGAGTTGACCACCATCTCCGAAGCGAACTCCATGCCGGTGGTGCGCAGGCCCATGCGCTCGTAGGCGTCGCGGGTGAAGGAGCGCATGCCGCAGTGGGAGTCGGAGATCTTGGTGCGGAACAGCAGCTTGAGCATGCCGGAGAGGATCGGGTTGCCGATCCAGCGGTGGCTCCAGGACATCGCGCCGGGCAGGATCTTGCCCTTCAGGCGCGTGCCCATCACCAGGTCGAAGCCGCGATCGCGCAGCGGCTCGATGAAGGGCTCGAGGTTCTCGAACGGGTAGGTGTCGTCGGCATCGCCCATCACCATGTAGCGACCGCGAGCCGCCTCGAAGCCGTTCAGATAGGCCGAGCCATAGCCCTTGCGGGATTCGTACACCACCCGCGCTCCGGCCGCCGTGGCGATTTCCGGCGAGCCGTCCGTCGAGCCGTTGTCGGACACCACCACCTCGCCCGTCATGCCGGTCTCTTCGATCGCCTTGAGGGCCTTCTCGACACAAATTCCGACCCCCTCGGCCTCGTCGAGGCAAGGCATCACTACTGAAATGTCGACTTCCGGCTGCCGCGACTCTTCTTGCGCGTTATTGCCCACGAACCCCCCCGCCGTTTACGATCATTTGACGTTCTTGCAAGAACGTCAGCATAGCAGAAGGATCTGCCCCCTTCGCGGGGCCAAAAGATGCCCCGCACCGCCTCCAACGCCTCGCCCATCGGACGCCTCTTCGGCTGGCTGCTGGCCTCCGCAGCCCTCGCCCTGCCCTTCCTGCTGGTCGACTTTCCGCCAATCACCGACCTGCCCCAGCAGACTGCCCAGATTCGCCTGCTGAGCGAGGCCCTCGCCGACCCCGAGAGCCCATACCGCATCCAATGGCTCACCCCGTACAGCCTGAGCTATGGCGCTATCGGCCTCGGCTGGTTGCTCGGCGGACCGCTCGCCGCCGGCCGCCTCGGCATGCTGCTCATCGGGCTGCTGTGGGTCGGCGCCGTCCACCTCCTGGCGGCGCGCAGAGACCGCGCCACCGCCGGCGCTGTCCTCGCCGCCATGCTGTTCTTCAGCCACGCCCTCTATTGGGGTTTCTTCAGCTTCTTGATCGGCTGGCCCGCCTTCGTCCTTTGGCTGATGCTCACCCTCGAGCCGCCGGATCCCAAGCCTTGGAAAGACCTCCTGCGCTTCCTCGCCGCCGCCATCCTGCTCTACATGGGCCATGCCCTGTGGCTCGCCGCCGGCGGCCTCTGGCTCGCCCTGTGGAGCATCACCCGGCCGCGCGAGCTGCTGCGCAACTGGCCACGCTTCGCCGCCATCGCCCCGATCGCCATGGGCGCCGCCGTCTGGTTCGCGGGGCTGCGCGACACCACCTTCTCCACCCCGGCCCTGTGGGTCGTCCCGCCGTGGCAGCGCCTCGGCCCCGACGCCCTGCGCGATGCCGCCTTCGGAGGCCTCAAGAGCCCCCTCGAGCCGTTAGCCCTCGCCGTCCTTCTCCTCTGGCTGGTTGTCGCCGTGCTCAGCAACCGCCGCCAGCTCGCCGAGCGAACCGACCGCCCCTTAGCCCTCGCCGCCGGCTTCTTCTTCGGCCTCTACCTGCTCCTGCCGGACAAGTACACCAACACCATCTTCCTCGACGACCGCTGGCTGCCCTTGGCCCTCGTCTGCGCCCTTCTCGCCCTGCCGGCGCCGCGGCTCCCCAAGCTCATCCGCCTACCCCTCGCCGCCACCTTGCTCGTTCTCTTCGTCGCCGCCACCAGCCTGCTGTGGACCGCCATCGAGCACCAAGAGCTCTCTGGCCTCGCCGCAAGCCTCGAAGCCCTCCCCGACGAGCCCCGCGTCCTCGGCCTCGACCTCGGTCCCCCGAGCCGCTTTCTCGAAGGCTCCCCATTTATCCAGACCTTCGCCTACGCCCAGGTCGCCCGCGGCGGCGAGCTCAACTTCTCCTTCGCCGAATTCGCCCCCAGCCTGGTGGTCTACGACCCACCCCGCGAGACCCCATGGACCAACGGCCTCGAGTGGTTCCCGGCCTACGTCCAGCCCGGAGACTTCGCCCACTTCAGCCACCTCCTCCTCAGCGCCGACGACCCCGGCCACGCCACCCTCGGCAGCAAACCCGAGATCGCTCCGATCACCACCGAAGGCCGCTGGCGCCTCTACCGAACCACCCCCTCCGAGCCCTAGGAATCCGATAGCATCCACCCCAGCGGAGGGGTGGCAGAGTGGTCGAATGCACCGGTCTTGAAAACCGGCGTCGGTTCACGCCGACCGTGGGTTCGAATCCCACCCCCTCCGCCAGAATCCCGGCCACCAGGCCGGGATCTGACGGAGAGGCGTGGGATCTCGGGGGTTCGCCCGCACGCCTTCGGAGAGCGGACTTTCGAAGCGAATCCCACCCTATCCGGACGATCCACCAAGTGCGCCTCTGACGAAGCAGGGGCTGGGATTTCGGTGGCTCGGCATCACGCCTCAGAGAATCACAAGGCGTACAGCCTTGGGCAAGGAGGTCACAGTAGCCCTGGAACCGCGGACTATACCTCTGCGGGTGGGGAAACTGGTTCCCGCCTACATCCGGGAGCGTGTCGAACTTCACCTACCATCGTTGTACATCCCGCTCGCATCGATTAGAGTTCTCTGAACATCAACATCCAGTAACTATCCAATTGGGCCGCCTTCTTTCATCTGATCAGAATAAATTCTGCTTGCACCCTATACAGAAGAATGCTGAACCTAGTCGACATCGCAGCAGCAAAGGCGAAGAAATATTTCCTCAAGGGAAGCAGCTACCTCACTAGCGACCTACCAAGCTATATGAGCTTTGAGCCGATTCTGACCAGCGTTGACGGAATCATGAATAGCCGAAGCTACCCCACCTTCAAGAAAGAGCCACCGGAGTCGCTTCCGGATGTCAACTACAGCCTCGACACGAATAAGGATGGAAGATTCTCATGGCGGCCATACGAACTAATTCATCCAGCCCTCTACGTCTCGCTCGTGAACTTGATCTGTTTACCAGAGAATTGGAACACAATCTGCAATCACCTGCGGTCATCCAATCAGAGCGCGGTCGAGTGGTGCAGTCCCCCCTTGATGTCGACCGATCACCAGAAAGATCAGGCGATACAGATCCGAAACTGGTGGCAACAGGTCGAGCAACGTTCCCTGGAACTGTCACTAGAATTCAACCACTTACTTCAGACCGACGTATCCGACTGCTACGGATCCCTTTACACCCATAGCATCCCATGGGCCCTTCACGGCCTTGAAGAATCGAAGAATCGAAAGAGAGACCCATCGCTACTAGGAAACAGAATCGATAAGCATATTCAGGCAAGCCGTTATGGACAGACCAATGGGATCCCACAAGGTTCAACCCTAATGGACCTAGTAGCGGAGATTGTCCTCGTCTATGTCGACAGCCTCATCACGGAGAGCCTCAAAGGGGTTGGCAATTTTAAAATCTTGAGATATCGAGATGACTACAGAATATTCACCAACGACGACTCCAAGGGCGAGTTCATACTCAAAGTAGTAAGCCACAGCCTGCGAAGAGCCGGCATGAAGCTCGGCACAGCAAAAACGACGACTCACGACAATGTCATAGAAGGATCTATCAAGAGAGACAAACTTGCCGGCATTGACCTCCAAGACCTCGGCACTACAAATGCAAAGACCGCTCAAAAGCAACTCTTGAGACTTCACTCGTTTGGCAGGCGATTTCCGAACAGCGGAAGTCTTCGTCGACTAGTCTCAGAATTCCACTCCAACCTCGACAAGACGAAAGACAATGTCAGAGACCTAGACGTGTTAGCTGCCATTGCCACTGACATCGCAGTCGTCTCACCAGCAACCTTCCCTGCTGTGGCCGGGATCTTGAGTCGTCTAATCTCCTTTTCACCCAACCAAAAAAAAGCGGCGCTCTGGAAGAAGGTTCAGAGTCGCCTGAAGCGCGTCCCCTATAATGGATATCTTCAGATCTGGCTACAAAGAATCGCACAACCGCTCTCTGACACAATCTCCTTCAAGAGCGAGGAACCCCTTTGCCAAATCATCGATGGAGAAGATGCTCAAATCTGGAACAATAGCTGGATTTCGAGCATAGAGCTCAAGAAAGCACTCGGCGTCTCAAGGATCCGAATCGGATCAGCGTCAGAGGCTTCCGAGATCATCCAACCGGAAGAGGTCGAACTCTTCAGGCGAAACGCGCTGCGCTACTAACCTCCGACCTTCAGGGAGCAACACAGTACGGGGGTAGAACCAGCTCGAATCTAGCACCAAAACTGCCCAGCTCTGGAGCTACCGTGAAACCGGTGCAATCATGAACTCTTCCTTGACAGCTCATTGCCCCTTCAGTCCGCACTGGCTCCTTGGTCTTTGGGGGCGAATTTCAGCCGGGCGCGGGGCTTGGGCACGCCGCGACCATTGGCAACATTGTTGCGTCGAGGCTCTTTTGCCCAGGCCTTGGCAACCGCCATGAGGGAGTCCAGCCTTCCGAGCAGTTCTTCTCGACCCGGCAGGAGGGCTTCATATCCGAGAGGCTTGTGTGATGCGACGGCGGACCGAAACTCGTCGTAGGTCTCGGCCATACCCTCGAAGGCCGCTTCGAAGGCGCCATACGAGGCGAGAAATCTCCGCCACTGGTGCTCTTGCAAGTTGAACCCACTGAGCTCCTGGCCCGCGCGCTGTCCATACTTCAAAAGCCTGGCCACGACATCTGGATCCATGTCGAGGTTCAGCCCACCCTCCTCTTTAGTCAAGGCAATTTGGACGATTCGCTCTCGATAGCCCGGCAGCACCGTTTGAAGCGAGTCCTGCCAGTTTCGCGCCGTGTCGAACATCGCTCCAAGAAAACCGATGGGGCTGCCGACGGTTCCGATCGGGCGCAGCCGCCCGGCGTTCGGGTTGTCATCCTTGGGCAAGAACACCCGTCCCGACACACTCGTCGGGTCACGGTCATGGCGATGGGGGCTGAATTCGGTAAGAGAAATTCCGAACGTCGGCCGCTGCGGCATGGGACTATCGAAGAGGTGAATCGGAAAATTACTGCTCAGACCTCCATCGGACATCCAGCAGCAGCGGGGCTTCCACTGCTCGTCCTTGTCGAGCCTGAGCGAGAAATCCCGCCGGTAGAGAGGAATGGCGGCCAGGAGGAAGGGAAAGCTAAGACTCAGGCGCATCCCGAACAGAACCGGCAGATCCTGCGACCGGGGAAGCTTGAAGAAGCCCTTCGCCTTTTCGTCCGCCTCGCCCTTCTCCACCATCCAGTCCACGATGTGTCCCGGGAACAGCGCCCGGAACTCGTCTTCTCGAAACATCCATGACTCATCGATCAGCGGTAAGACTACCGGCCGCTTACCCCCCAAGTCCGTCGTCAGAGTCCGCAGCAGGATGCCCTTCTTCTCGAGATCACCAAAAGTCAAGGGCGTGGCCGGCAGCTCGTCTCCGTCCATACGGCCCGCGATCTGTTCGACCATCTCGGTAAGCCAGTCCGTGAGCGCTGGCACCCTTCCCGCCTGAGTCGTCCCGGGACAAAGCCCATAGTAGGTCGTATCCAGACAGCGATAGCTCTGGACGACGCGCCAGGCCGTAGGCACCAGCTTCACAACATCCCCCAAGCCTTCCACGAGGTCTCGACCTCTCGCCTTGCGGCGCTTTTGCTTGTCCATCAGGGCGAGGAGCCGCTTGAAGGCCTTGCGATGGCGAGGGTGAGGCTGAAAGAGATCCAGCAGATGGTCTTTCAAGAAGTCGGAGAGCCTGCCGAGCTTTTTGAAGCCTCCTTGGTCACGTCCATATTCCGCCGCCGCAGAAAGCCCCGCGGCAATTGCTCCGGCAGAGGTTCCGCCCACATTCGCCAGGCGAAAGTTCTTCGCGATCTCGAGTACCGCATGGGGGTACACCACACCGCTGGTGATGCCACCTTTCATCACCAGATCGCACGATCGTTCCGGCTGGGACAGCTCGGGCATGCCACCTCCTTTCAGGCCTCGGGGAGGTAGACGGACCTTGGCCAGAAATTCTCCTCGAGGCGGCGAAAATCGTCATGGAGCGTACAAATGCAGCGATAACTGAACCAAGGGTAAGCCACGCCCTGATCTGGAACAAGCTCAGACAGGCACCGAGCGGTCCCTAAGGCTCCCGCGGTGCCAGAGGACCAAGAGGTGGTAGCCTCCCGGCCATGGAGAGAACACGCGTATTTTTCGACATCGAAGCTGGCGGTGACCGTATGGGCCGCATCGTGATGGAGCTGGCCAATGACGTGGTTCCGAAGACCGCGGAGAATTTCCGCGCTCTTTGTACCGGCGAGAAGGGCTTTGGCTACAAGGGCAGCACGTTTCACCGCGTGATCACCCAGTTCATGTGCCAGGGAGGGGATTTCACCCACGGCAATGGCATGGGTGGCAAGTCGATCTACGGCGAGAAGTTCGAGGACGAGAACTTCGAGCTGAAGCACGAGGGCCCCGGCATCCTGTCGATGGCCAATGCCGGACCCAACACCAACGGTTCGCAGTTTTTCCTGACCACGGTGCAGACCGCGTGGCTGGACGGCAAGCACGTGGTGTTCGGGAAGGTGGTCGAGGGCATGGACGTGGTCAGCGCCGTCGAGGCGCTGGGTAGCGGTAGCGGTCAGACCAGCAAGAAGGTCGTGATCGCCGACTGCGGCGAGCTCAGTTAGGCCCTCCTCCCCTCCATCTCAGCGAGGCCTCGGCCGGGCCACTTCGGTTCCGAGTCGCCCGCTGCGGGCGCTACCCCTGCAGATCCAACGGCAGCAACCCCTCCGGCAGGTTCTGGTAACAGACCGGCCGGAGGAATCTCCGGATGGCCAGAGTGCCCACGGAGGTGGTGCTGGCGTTGGTGCTCGCTGGATAAGGGCCGCCGTGCATCATGGCGGCGTCGACTTCGACGCCGGTGGGAAAGCCGTTGGCGAGGATTCTGCCGGCCTTTTGCTCGAGAACCGGCAGCAGGCGGGCGGCGACCTGATGGTCGGCCTCTTCGAGATGGAGGGTGGCGGTGAGCTGCCCGTGGAGGGAGGAGGCAATGTCGAGGAGCTCTTCGGCGGAGGAGACCCGGACGACGAGGCCCAGGGGGCCGAAGACTTCTTCCGCGAGCTCGGGCGTCGACCGCCAGGTGGCGCCATTGGTTTCGTTGAGAAAAGGGGTCGCGGCTCGTCCTTCTGCGGAGCTGCCGAAGCGCTTGGCGACGCCTTCGATCTCGCCGAGCCGTTCAGCGCTCGCCCTGAAGGATCGCGCAATGCCGTCGGTCAGCATGGTCTGGGGCTCGGCCTCTGAAAGGGCCGCGGTCGCCTGCTGGACGAACTGCTCGGCGGCCTCTCCGTCCTGCAGGAAGACCACGCCCGGGTTGGTGCAGAACTGGCCGGCGCCGAGGGTCAAGGAGCCAGCCCAGCCCTGGGCCAGCTCGGTCGTCCGATTGGCAAGGGCCGCGGGCAGCACGAAGTTGGGGTTGATCGACCCCATCTCTCCGAAGAAGGGAATCGGCTCGGGCCGCGCCGCGCACAGGTCGAACAGGGTGCGCCCGGCCTTGAGGGAACCGGTGAATCCGACCGCCTTGACCGCCGGGTGCTGCACCAGGGTACGGGCGACCTGGTACCCGGAATCCAGCAGATAGCCGAAGGTTCCCAAGGGCGTCCCGGTCTCCTGAAGGGCCGCGAGGATCGCCTGGGCGACCGCTTCGCCGGTGGCCGGGTGAGCGGGATGCCCTTTGACGATGACCGGGCAGCCAGCCGCCAAGGCGGAGGCGGTGTCGCCACCGGCGGTCGAGAAAGCGAGGGGAAAGTTGGAGGCGCCGAAGACGACCACTGGTCCCACGGGCCGCATCAGGAGACGCAGCTCGGGACGCGGCAAGGGCGCGCGATCGGGCAACGCCGCGGTGGTTTGCCGCTCGAGGTAGTCACCGGCCAGGATGTGCTCGGCGAACAGGCGGAGCTGTCCAGTGGTCCGCCCCAGCTCACCCTGGAGCCGGGCGGCCGGCAGTCCGGATTCGCATTGCGCGAGGTGAGTGATCTCCTCGCCGCTCTTCTCGAGCTGTGACGCGATGGCGTCAAGAAGCTCGGCCCGCCGCTGACGCGAGCTCTGGCCATAGGTGACGAAGGCCTCGGCCGCCGCCCGCGCTGCGCGGTCGGCGAGGTCGGCCGTACCGTTCGAGAACGCGAAGGGCTCCCCGGTGGCGGGCGTCGAGTAGAAGGTGCCGGTGCCATCGACCCACTCTCCTGCAATCAGGTGCTTTCCCGTCGGCTTGGTCATCGTTTTCGATCCATGAGTTGGTGAGCGTTTCAGAAGCGCTGCGGTGAGAACGCTTCGATATCGATGTGCGTCGGCTGCTCCGCGACCAGCTCGGCGATCAACCGCCCGGTCGCCGCCGCCATGGTGAGGCCGAGCATGTTGTGGCCGGTGGCCAGAAAGGCATTGTCGAGACGCGGCGCTCGCCCGATGATCGGCAGGCTGTCCCAGGTCATCGGCCGCCAGCCGTACCAGGTTTCGCGTACCTCCTCGCCCACCGGATGAACGAGGTACGGGCGCGCCGACTCCTGGAGCTGCTCGATACGGCGCTCGGGAATGCTCGTGTCCCAACCGACGAACTCCATCATCGAGCCGATTCGAAAGCCATGGTCGAAGGGCGTCACGCCGATGCGTTGCTCGGGGAAGAGCATCGGGTGTCGCGGGCAGACCTGCGGCCGACTCATGGTGACGGAGTATCCCTTGCCGGGCTCGACCGGCAGCGCGCAGCGCAGCTCGCTGGACCACTTGCTGGACCACGAGCCGAGGGCAAACACGAAGTGGTCGGCAGTCATGTCTCCACGGGAGGTCGAGAGAGAGACGATCGCGCCACCCGACCTGGAAACCCCTTCGAGGCGACAGTCCTCGATCAGCTCGACGCCACTTCGGGACAGGTGCCCAGACCAATCGCGCACCAGTCGATCCGGCCGTACGGAGCCGTCGTCGTCATAGAAGTAGGCGCCCGCCAACCCCGGCTTGAGGGCGGGATCGAAGGCGCTCAAATCGTCACCCTCCACTCGCTGCGCCGTGACGCCATAGGTCTCGGAAAGTAGGCGATCGGTGCGGGCAAAGGCCTCGAAGGCAGCCTCTTCCTGGAAGACATAGGCGAGGCCGTTCTCCTTCCACTCCCCCGCCGCCGGCAGCTCAGTAAAGAGCTTTCGGTACTCGTCCATGGACGACTCCAGAATCGGCAGCAGGCAGCGACCAGCCTCGAGCATTTGCCGGTGCGTACAGCGACGCGCGAACTGCAGCAGCCAGCGATAGAGGCTGAGCCGCATCTGAGGCCGAATGCGCAGCGGCGCGCTCGGATTCACCAGCGAAACAAGGCCCTCGCGCAGCGCTCCCGGCTCGTTGAGGGGCAGCACGTGGCTGGGGCAGATGTAGCCGCAGTTGCCGTGGGAGCAGGCCTGCCCGATGCCGGAGCGATCGATCACCGTCACCCCGTAGCCAGCCCTCTGAAGATAGTGAGCGCAGGCGATGCCCACGATGCCGCCGCCCACCACCACGACGCTTTCGCTACGCGTGGTCACCGTCAAGCGATCCCGTGAACGAAGGGGTCGTCGGGATGGAAGTGGAGCTCCGCCTCGCTGCAAACGTAGGCCCGCCCGGTCACCCGGGTGATGATCTCGCCCACCTCGTTGCGCCGGTAGCTGGCGACGAAGCGGCTGCCGATCATCGACTCCTGGACCCAGGTCTCGCCGGCGGCGAGCTCGCCGCTCTCGGCCAGGCAGGCGAGCTTGGCGCTGGTACCCGTGCCGCAGGGCGAGCGATCGTAGACGTTTCCGGGGCAGAGGACGAAGTTGCGGGAGTCGGCACCGGCCGAGCGCGGCGGTTCGAAGAACTCGATGTGATCGATCACCTGACCATCGCGGCCGGTGATGCCGCGCTCTTCGAGGGCAGCCTTGATCCGAATCGCCGCCTGGGTGAGCCTGCCTTCATGACGCCGCACGATCTCGCAAGGCGTCCCGTTCACTAGAAAGAACCAGTTGCCGCCCCAGGCCACCGCACCGGTGACCTCACCGAGGCCCTCGACTTCGACGACGACCTCGCGTCGATAGCAGTAGCTCGGCACGTTCTCGACCGTCGCCTGGTTGGGATCGGTGAGCTCGACCTGAACCCCACCGACCGGCGTTTCGATGGCGATCTGCCCCAGCCCAGAGCGACTCAGATAGGCCAGAGTCACGGCGACCCCAATGGTGGCGTGGCCGCACATACCGAGGTACCCCTCGTTGTTGAAGAAGATCGCCCCGGTCGCATAGCGGCTGTTGGTGGGCGGACAGAGGAGAGCCCCCACCAAGGCGTCCGAGCCTCTCGGCTCGAGAATCACCGCCCGCCGCACGTGATCGAACTCGCGCTCGAAGCGCTCTCGGCGCTCGGCGAGGGAGCCGAATCCGAGCGCCGGACCGCCTTCGACGATCACCCGGGTCGGCTCGCCTTCGGTATGGGAATCGATCACGCGCATGGCTCGCCTCGCCCCTCAGGCCGCCGCACCGGGCCAGCGCTCCCACCAACGGCGAAACTGCCGCCAGTGCGTCTCGAGGAAGGCCCGCTGCTGCGGGCTCAAGGCATCCGCGGAGTTGAGCTGATGCTCGTACTCGGGGCAGCCTTCGAGCACCATCAGGTGCTTGTAGTAAAGCACCAGGTCCGGCCCCTCGTCGAAGGTCGCCAAGACACTCAAGGCTTCGTCGAGCTCCTGGGCGAGGCGCAGGGCCTCGGCATCCCCCTCGGCTGCCCGCTCGCAGAGTGCGACCAGACGCAGCACCTCCTTCGGCAGCGCGTTGCCGATGCCGGTGATCGCGCCCCCGGCACCGCAGTGGACATAGCCATGCACCACCTGAGTGTCGACCCCCACCATCAGGATGAGATTCGGGTCTCCGCTGGTGATGTGCTCGGCAGCGTAGCTCAGAGACGGGGCCCCACCGAACTCCTTGAAACCGACCAGATTCGAGTACTTCTCTCGCAGGTCGAAGAACAGCTCGGCGCGAGTCTCGAATCCGTAGTAAGGGCTGTTGTAGATGACGGCGGGAAGCCCCGGCGCCGCTTCCAGAATGCCGGCGAAGTGAGCCCGCTGGGCAGCGGGAGACGTGCCGCGGGAGAGCACTCGCGGAATCACCATCAAGCCGGCCGCGCCAACCTCGCCGGCATGGGTCGCCAGGGCGACGGCGCGACGCGAGTTCTGAGCGCCGGTCCCGACCACCGTGGGAACCCCCGCGGCGACCAGATGCTCGACGCCCTGCATGCGCTGCTCGTCGTCGAGCAAAGGCCAGTCACCCATCGAGCCGCAATACACCACCGCACTCATGCCGGCATCGACCAGCTCTCGCCCCTTGCGAGCCAGCGCCTCGAAGTCGACGACGCCCTGGGCGTCGCAGGGCGTCATCAACGCCGGCATACAGCCGGTAAAGACCTTCGCACCTCGGCTCATCGCGGCCTCCTACGAAAGACGGGATTCGGCAGAACGGCTCTTCGCCCGAACTTCCCAAAGTCTAGTTCCCGAGGACTCCACCGTCTTGACCCGGATCCGACGCTCGACTTGATTTCTGGCACAATCCGGCCATGAACAAGACGGCTGGCAAGGACAGCTCCTTCGTGGAACATATTCTCGAGCAACTAGCGGAGCCCTTCACCGCCGAAGCCCTGTTCGACCTCATGCCCGAGACGGTGTTCTTCATCAAAAACGACGTCGGCCAGTACATCTGCGTCAACGAGACCCTGGTCCGTCGATGCGGCAAACGGCACAAGTCACAACTGCTGGGGCGCACCCCATCGGAGATCTTCGGCGGTGAGCTGGGGCGCAGCTACGAAGCGCAAGACCGCGAAGTCCTGCGCTCGGGCCGACAGCTCCTCGGCCGGCTCGAGCTGCACGTCTACCAGCCCCGCCGCAAGGGCTGGTGCCTGACCCACAAGCTACCCCTGCGAGGCAAGGACGGCAGCGTCATCGGCCTGGTCGGGGTCTCCCGCGACCTCGCCGCACCGGACCTCAAAGACTGGGACTTCGGTCAATTCGCGGCAGCTCTGGCGACCGCCAAGGAGCAACTGGACAAACCTCCTTCAGTCCGGGAACTGGCCGTCAGTGCATCCCTCTCGGTATATCAGCTCGATCGGCGGATGAAGCGCATCTTCGGGTTGTCGACGGGGCAATGGCTGCTCAAGACGCGCATCGAGCACGCCTGCCAGGAACTGGTCGACTCCCACCGGCCGATCGCCCAGATTGCCCTCGACTGCGGCTATGCTGACCAGAGCGCCTTCACGCGCCAGTTTCGCCGCACCACCGGGCGAACGCCGTCCGACTTCCGACGTTGGGGCGCCCCGTGAGCCGCAGGCATCCACTGAAAACCCGACCTCTGCCCAAGGATTCGATCAATCGATGAGCAACACCCACTCCAACTCCGACTGGGCCACGTCCCGCGGCGCTCACTGGCGCGATTACGCCGCCGGCATGGAGGCGACCTTCGCGCCCCTCGATGGGTCTCTGATTCAAGTCCTGCGCATGGAGACCGCCTGCCGCATCGCCGAGATCGGCTGCGGCGGGGGCGCCACGACTCTGGAGTTGCGGCGGCGGGCCCCCGAGGGCAGCGTCGTGCACGGCTTCGACATCTCCTCGGACCTGGTCGAGGCGGCGAAGGCGAGGATTCCCCTCGCGGACAAGAGCATCGAGTTCAAGCTCGCAGACGCCGCCACCGAACCGCCGCCGTCGCAGCTCTACGACCGGCTGACGTCGCGCTTCGGAGTGATGTTCTTCGACGACCCCATGGCGGCCTTTTCCAATCTCCGACGCTGGCTGTCGCCGGACGGCCGGTTCACCTTCGCCGTCTGGGGTCCGCCGACCGACAACCCGTGGATGTCGACCGTGCGCGAGGCGGCGGTCGGCATCGTCGATCTTCCGGAAGCCGAAGACGACCAGCCTGGTCCCTTCCGTTATGCCCAGGCCGAGCGCTTCGTCGCGCTTCTCGAAGCCGCAGGGTTCCGTGACGTCGAGACCACTCCATGGCGCGAGAAGCTCGCCACCGGCGGCGGCCTCCCAGCCGCCGAAGCGGCGGACTTCGCCCTCGACTCCTTCTCCATCGGCGAGCTGATCACCGCCGCCGGCGACGAAGCCCGCGCGGCGGTGCGGCGCATCCTGATCGAGAAATTCTCGCGTCACCTCGAGGACGGAGTGGTTCGCATGAGGGCCGCCGTGAACCTCGTCTCGGGAGCTCCGTCGCACCGAACTTGACCCCATCGCAGGAGCCCACCGGCGCGCGCGCCCGGGGGCAGGGTCAGCCAAGGCCCCCCCAATCGACCGAGGCCTTGGCTGACGGTGAAGCCCGCTGCCTACTCCACGCCTCGCCGACGCATGGCCGCCATCGCCGCCAGGCCGAGGAGCAGGACGATGGCCAGCAAGCCCACCGGGCTCAGGGTGGGAATCTCCTCAAGGGGGCTCGTCACCTCCACGGACTCGGTGAAGATCTCGTCGCCCGGATTCGGATCCGTTGCGTCCGAAGAGACCATCACTTGATTGAAGATCGTCCCCGACGCATCGAGGTCTACGGCAACCTCGACGGCATAGGAGGCGCTCGCCCCCGCAGCGATCGTTTCCAAAGTACAGGTGGGCACTCCGTCGGGATCCTCGGCGCAGCCCGCGGTCCTCACGAAGGTCACCTCCGGTGGCAACGTCTCCGTGACGACCACGTTGGTCGCCGGGTCCGGTCCGGCGTTGGAGACCTCGATGTCGTAAGTCAAGATCTCTCCCGCTGACACCGGGTCCGGAGTCGCCACCTTGGTGATCGCGAGGTCCGCCACCGGCGCCTCCACCGTGGTGTCCTCGCTGGCGGTGTCGTTCGCGGAGACCGGATCGGCGGTGGTGGCGGAGACCGTCGCGACGTTGGTGATCTGCCCGACGGCGGCCACGGCCACGTCGACCTCGATGGTGTACACGGCGCTGGCCCCGGCGGCAATCGCACCAAGGGTGCAGGTTGGAGCCCCGTTGGGATCCTCACTACAACCCGCCGTGCTCACCAGCGTCACACCGGCCGGGAGCGTGTCGCTCACCACCACGTTGAAAGCATCGTCGGGACCGTTGTTGGTGACCTCGAGGCTGTAGGTCAAGCTGTTGCCGGCCACCACCGGGTCCGGAGAGTCGGTCTTGGCAATGCTCAGATCGGCCATCTTGGTGGGACAAGCAGCCGACGGCGGGGCGGCCAGGAACGGGGCGAAAGCAATGTCGACGCTGACGGTGTCCCCACTGCCCGGCCCCACGCCCGAGGGGCCGTCCGCGGAGCCCCACCAGTTGTTGGTGAAAGCCGTCTCCGGCCCGGCCGTGTTCAACACGCCATCGCCGTTGAAAACGACACAGTTTCGGCTCGAACCGGCGGCGAAGGTGGCGCCGCCGGCCAGCCGAATTCCCTGGGGATTGTTCAGAATCACGTTGTCTTGGACAGACACTTCATTGCCGGCAGTGACGAAGATTCCGGCGCCATTGGGAACGACCGCTGTCCCGGCGACGTTCGTCCCGATGAAGTTGCCCTGAACGAGAGTGCCGGAGGTTCCCGCTCCCGCGATCCGCACACCCTCGCTCGAATTACCGGAGATCAAGTTCCCGGCGCCAGGGTCGGGGCCACCAACGGCCGTCCCAGAAGAGCCGTCGGAGACGTTGACGCCATAGGCCAAGTTGGCCAACGCACCGCTGCCGGACACCTGCGTACCGATCCAATTGCCCTCGATCACCGTGGCGATGGAGCCTCCGGTGACGGAGATTCCGCCGCCGGAATTCCCCGAGATCAGATTTAGGGCTCCGGTAGCGGTCCCCCCGATGGTCGCACCGGCGGTGCCACCGAGCACTTGAATCCCCTGATCCCCGTTGCCCAGACTCACAGTGCCCGTGGCATCCGGGCCGATCCAATTCCCTTCGACCGTGGGTGCGGTCGTGCCGACCATGCGGATGCCCGCCTGCCCGTTGGCGGAAATCAAATTGGCGGCGCCCACCACCAGGCCGCCAATCTGGGTAGATGCCGAGCCCACACCGACCGCGATGCCCCGCGAGGCGTTCCCCAAGGGAAGCAATCCAGAGACTGTGGTGCCGATCCTGTTGCCCTGCACGATCGTCCCCGAGGCCCCCCCACCTTGAATGGTGAGGCCGTTCCCCAGATTGGCGGAGATCACGTTGCCCGCCCCGAGGACCAACCCGCCAATGACGTTGTCCGCCGAGTCGAGGATGAGGATCCCGTGGCCGCTGTTGGGAAGGGGCAGCGCACCGCTGAAATCCGTGCCGATGAAGTTGCCTTGCAGGACGTGGCCGAAGGAGTTTTCAGAGAAGAACACACCGTCGAGCTCGTTGCCTGAGATCACGTTGCGGGCTGCCGCCGAGGAACCGCCAATGCGGTTCGCGGCAGCCGAGGAGCCCGCCTGGACCCCATAGGCCCCATTTCCCAGGTCTGCCGTGCCGGCAGCGTCGGTACCGATCAGATTGCCTTCGATCGAATTGCCGGTGGTCAACGCACCGAACAGGCGCACGCCGGAGAGAGTATTGCCGGAGATGAGGTTGCCGGCACCGGCGGCCGTGCCACCGATGGCGTTGGGGCCCGCGTTGACCACGATCACACCGGACGTGGCGTTGGCAAGGGCCGCCGTCCCGGCGAGATCGGTGCCGATGAAGTTGCCTTCCACTCGGTTGCCCGTCGCAGTGGGCACCGCTGCCGTGTCGGAGATTTCGACACCTCTGTCGCCGTTTCCGGAGATGACGTTCCGAGCGCCAGCGGCCGTGCCGCCCACGACGTTGGACGGCGCGGCCACGATGCGCACTCCGTCGTCGCCGTTGGGAAGCGCGGCGGCGCCGGTGCTCGCGACGCCGATGAGGTTTCCTTGAACGAGGTTGCCGGTAGTCGCCGGGTCCAGAATGGCGACTCCAGCCAGGGTATTGCCGGAGATCACGTTGCCGGCACCGCCGGCCGTACCACCAATCGTGTTGTCTGCGGCGCCTTCGAGAATCGAGACACCATCGAGGCTGTTCGGCAAAGCACCGGCACCGGAGCCGTCGGGGCCGATGAGGTTGCCGGCGACGACGTTACCGGACGTGCCGGCGGAGCGAATTTGAACTCCGTGGGCGCCGTTGCCGGAGATCACATTGCCGTTGTTGCCGCCGCCACCGACGGTGTTGCCGCTGGCTCCATCGGAGATCGACACCCCCGCACCCTGGTTGCCCAGCGCGATGAGACCCTCTGGATTGGTGCCGATGAGGTTGCTTTGGATGCTGTTGCCGGTGGTGCCGGCTTCCCGAAGCCAAACGCCGAAGGCGCCATTGCCGGAAATCACATTGCCGAATCCGACCCCACCTCCGACCGTGTTGTCACTCGCCGCTCCCTGGATCACGACACCCTGGGTGCCGTTGCCCAATGCCGCGTCCCCTGCGGCGTTGAGGCCGATGTAGTTTCCAGCAACCACGTTGGAAGCAGCACCGTTCGAGAGGGCGACTCCCAACCCGTTGCCGGAAATGACATTTCTGGCCGCTGGGGTCGAGCCGCCGATGGTGTTACCGGTGACGGCGGCGCCGGTCAAGGAGATGCCGGCGGCGTTGCCCAAAGCCGCTGTTCCCGCCGCATTGATACCCAGGAAGTTCCCTTCGAAGAGCGCTCCGGAAACCGTCCCGAAAGAGAGGATTCCCGCCCCGGACCACCGGTTGATGACCAAACCCCGAACCGTGCAATTGGAGGCCAGGACCCGAAGGCCGGCAGCGGCACCGGCCCCGCTGCCCTCGAGCTCAATCAGCAGGACCGCATCGGACCCCGTGGCGAGAGAGTTGGCAGAGGCGCCGGGCTGGGTGTAGCCATCGACGGTGACGGCCTCCGTCAAAGGAGGCAACTGCCCTCCCGGAGTGATGGTTTGAACCCCCGCTCCCGGAATCGAGAACTCGATGTCGTCGGCGCCCGGAGTCGCATTGGCTTCCAGGATTGCCGCCCGCAACGTGCAGTCCCCGCCAGCCGTCGCGCAGACTCCATCGATCACGATATCCGGTGCGTCTCCGACGCTGTCGACCGTGAAGGTCGCTGCCGAAAGGACTCCCGGGGCCAAGAGCCAGGCCATCACCAAAACCGCCACGAGCAGCGCGCCAAGGCCCTGAGGCGGATGAGAAACCGGCAAGGATTTCGAACTGGCACAAAAAGAACTGACTGGCCCATTTTCTTGGTGAACGGTCATGATCTTCCCTTGGTCGATTGAAAGCAGATTGCCCGACTCTTCTCGCGAAGACAGCGTGGGAGGACGAGGTTCGCCCCACTTCGTGAGACATGCGCAGGAAATCTCGCGATTTGATCAAGGGGATTTCTCAACCCGAGCTATCCGCCGGATACAGTGCCCCTCCGCGCGTACCTCTCGCGGCTAAGGGAGATGAAGCACTACGGGCGACACCCGAGGAGGGAGGACTCCGGAGAAGGGCAGGAAGGCGGCTCCTGCTGGGGCCCCGCCTTCGCTCGATTGCAGCCGGCTCCCGAGGCGGAGCGCAGCTCGAGGCCGAAGCTGCGGCGTCTGAGAGGTGCTTCGAACCTCAGCGTTGAGGTTCGACAAGAGTCGGCTGTCGAGCTTCAGCTCGGCTCGATCAGGTCCCAGCGATTGCCGTAGAGATCTTCGAAGACGGCGACGGTGCCGTAGGACTCGGTTTTGGGCTCGCGGACGAAGCGGATTCCGCGAGCCCGAAAGGCCTCGTAGTCGCGCCAGAAGTCGTCGGTGCGCAGAAAGAGAAAGACCCTGCCACCGGACTGGTTGCCGATGAACTTCTCCTGCTCGGGGGTCGCCGCGCGAGCCAGTAGCAAGGTCGACTCGCGGGCCCCGGGCGGTGCCACCACCACCCAACGCTTGTCTTGCTCTGGCTGGTAGGTGTCCTCGACCAGGGAAAAACCGAGCTTGCGCGTATAGAAAGCGATGGCTTCGTCGTAATCGGCGACCACCAAGGCGACGTGGAGGAGGGACTGCTGGCGGGTCATCGGATTTCAGCTCCCGGAGTCTGTCGAGTGGTCAAGGTACCACCGCAGGCCGTCACTCGAAACCACGATCCACCAAGAGGCAGGAGTCGTCCAGCGGCCAGGTCATCGACGGTAGTATTACGACAAGATTTTTCTTTCGATTTGTCTCAAGTGTTTTCAGGGGAAGGGATGATGGCCACAAAGCCCAGCAGAGATCCGCATTCGACGACCCTCGAAGGCTTCGTCGCCCAGTGTCAGCCCCTCGCCTGGAATACCCGCAGCGAGATGCTTCTCGGTCGTTGGTTCGAGTGGCCGCCGGACATTTTCGCTCTCGCCACCTTGATCCTGCGCTCCACCGGCTCTTACCGAAGGGCGACGTCGCCACCGACCCGGAAGAACGGCGACCTTCCCCTGGACAGTCCGGCGGCCAGCGCCGAGGAAGTCCCGTGGCCGCCTCCCAAGTGGCCGACCCAGGCTCGCGATCTCGCCAACCAATGGGTGCATTGGATCGTCTGCAAGGACGGCAGCCCCCACCCGCTGCAGAAGGATTACATCGGTCGCCTGTGGGCGCTGCGCAAAGAAAAGCTCGACGATCTCTACGATTGCAGAACCTCGAATTCCTGGGAGCTCTGCCGCCTGCTTCTGAGCTTGGTCGGCATTGCCGACGAGGCCATGTGCGGCGTCGGTTTGGGGTTCTCGCCCTGGGCGAGCGCCGACCAGGTCAAGCCCCAGTCCTCGAACCTCGAGTGCCGCGGCAACGCCAAGTTCTTCCTGCAGGCCAACTGCCTGCTGACCTTGCGCGGCTCCCTCAGCCGTCTACCGAAGTACGCCGGCATCGTGTTGCCGAAATCGCGCACCCCGCAGATCGGGCTCACGCCGCGGGTCTTCTCCAACAACCTGACCTTCCATCAGACCGAGGTCGACGTCGCCTGGCGGGCCTTCCCGTGGCAAAACACCGACGAGAACATCGTCAACATCATGGTGGTTCCTTGGCCCTTCGAGATCGACGCCACCGCCTTTCAACCCACCGACCCGATGGCCGGCGCCATCTCCGGTCGGGCGCGCTACTTCCACTACAAGCCTCCGACCGGCGAGACCCTCGACGTCGACCTCTTGCTCGAAGCGCTGCGCCGGGTCCGCAACGAGGTACGGCGGGTCCACGTCATGGTGTTTCCGGAATGCGCCATGACGCGGCGCGATCTCACCCGCCTCAAGCGCAAGCTCGAAGCCCACTTCCACCCCTCCGAAATGCCGATGATCGTCACCGGCGTCAGCGGGCAGTTTCGGGACGAGAGCAACGGCAGGTCGGAGGACCCGGAGGTCGAGCGCCACTGGCAGGTGGAGCATCAGACCCGGGCTTCGAACCGCGTCTTCCTGTCCCTCTACTACGCCGGCCGCTGGCACGACGTGGTGCAGGACAAGCACCATCGCTGGCGCCTCGACGGCGGCCAGATCGAGCAGTACAGCCTGGGTGGATTCCTCACCGCCGGGCGCACCTGGTGGGAGGCCATCCAGGTGGTGCGTCGCCGCCTTTCGGTGCTGGCGGCCAACTCCTGGCTCACCATCTGCCCGCTGATCTGCGAAGACTTGGCCCGCCTCGACCCGGTCTCGGAGCTGATTCGGGGCATCGGTCCGAGCCTGCTGACCGCCATCCTCCTCGATGGCCCGCAGCTGCGCGAGCGCTGGTCGGCACGCTACGCCAGCGTTTTCGCCGACGACCCGGGAAGCTCGGTCCTGACCATCACCGCTCTCGGCATGAGCCAACGTTCGATGCCCAGCGGCCCCCTGAATGCCGAGAAAAGAAAAGAGGCCCTCGACGCCGTCTCGACCATCGCCCTGTGGAAAGACAGCGAGAAGGGCTGGCACCCGATCGCGATGCCTCCGGAGTCGGTGCCGATCAAGATCCTCACATTGAGCGCCGACCACAAAAAGGAGACCTCCTTCGATGGCCGGGTCGACAATGAATCTTCGGCCTCCTTCGCGCTGCAAGGCGTGGTCGAGGACATCATCCCGGGCACCTACGAGGACTTCAGAGGCTGGCTGGCCGAGGAAAGGCGCAAGGAAGAGCAGCAGAAAGAAGCGCAGCGGCGGAAGAGCAAGAAGACCGGCGATCACGTCGACCCGTCGGCGCGCTTCACGCTGCTGCAGCCGCTCGGCAGAGAGGACGAAGACTTCCCCCTCGGCGACGAGACCGAAACGGACCCGATCTTCGACGAGGTATCGGACGAGGAGGAGAAGGGAGTCGATGCCGAGCGCAAGAAGCGTAAAGGCCTCGACATGTGCGAGCTCACCCTTTTCACCTACTACGTCGATGCGGTGGTCGACTCCGCCATGGACCCAGCGGAAATGAAGCGCTGGTTCGATCAGGCGATTCCCTTCGATCAGCCGCCACCTCAGGAAGAAGGACTCGAATCGGAGCTGATGGGTTTTATGTTTCACAGCATCGAAAAGCGCGATCTGGTGCCGGAGCAAGTTCCGACACCGCACCTGAACCACGCCATCGACACCGCCACCGGCATCGTCCAGGCGGTCAAGGAGGACCTCGGCGAGGACCTCGAGTCGCTGAACGGCAGCAAGCTCCTGGAGGCCCTGATCGACTACTGGAGCAGGCTCCAATCCGGCGCCCGCGAGTGCATGGATGCCGAGCTCAAGCGCATGTCTCGGGACCTGTCCTGGTGGCGGCGCGGCAAGGAGAAGCACCGCCAAGGCCTCGAGACTCAGGTCGTCCAACAGGCCAAGGCGCTCAACAAGGATCTCGAGAAACGCCAGCGCGCCGCCGGCGGAATCAATGTCGAGATTCGCCCCCACGACGTCGGACGCATCCGCCTACAGACCCCCCTCGCCATCCTGTGGGCGGTTCACGCACGGCTGACCGCCCGTCGCCGCTTCGGCCTGCTGACGGCCCGGGAGATCGAGCTCCTCAAAGAAGTCGAGAAAGATGCCCACGGCGAGAGTTACCATGGGATCTATCTCGACTGGCGGTACCAGATGAAGCGCCGCTACCCGCGCAGCGCGAGCTGAGTCTCGAACTGCGCTCGCCGCGACGACTTCGTCGTCGACGAAAAGGGGAGAGCACCATGCGAGACACGGTCATCCAGCAGCTCGAAACGACGATGTGGGCGGTGCGGCAGAACCTCGCCGACCTGCGCCACGAGGAGAGCCTGCAGCTTCCTGCCGGCGGCGGCTCCTGCGCCAATTGGGTGCTCGGCCATCTGCTCCACACCGGCGACAGCCTGCTGCAGGTGCTCGGTGGCGAGCGCGTCACCTCCCGCGAGGCGATGGCGCCCTACCACCGCGGCGCGGGGCCGTTGACTGCGGAGGACGCCCGGCCCCTCGCCGAGCTGCTGGCCGACCTAGAGCGCAGCCACCAGCGGATCATCGCCCGTCTGCAGGAGATTAGTCCCGAGGAGCTGGCGGCGCCGTCACCGATCTCGCCGCGCCGGGACGTTTCGGAGACGGTCGGCTCCTTCGCCGTCCTGTTGGCCTTTCACCAGGCCTACCACGCCGGGCAGCTCGGCATCCTGCGCCGCCTCGCCGGACACCCCGGCGCGATGGGCTGAGGTCGACCGGCCTCAACCCGGCAGCGCCTACTCGGCCGCCTGCTGAGCCTCGAGCTCACCCACTCGCTTGGCGAGCGCCCGGTTGGCGCGCTGTGCCTTGGTGAGCTCGGAGGTCAGGCGGGCGATCTTCTTCTCGACCTCGGAAAGCAGGGTCTCGACGCTGTCCTGGCGCGCGAACTCACGGTCGACTCGCTCTTTCGAGTAGACCGAGAAGCTGGCCTTGCGGAAGCGCTCGCAGGCCTCTTGCTCGGCCATGCCGAGGGGCAGCACATCGGCGCTGCGGAAGACTTCCGACTGATCGGCGGAGCCACCGGTGGGCGAGCCGAAACCTTCGATCAAGGATGTCTCCGAGGGCACCACGTATTGCAGTTTCTTCCACGGCTGGTGATAGCGCCGCGGACGCATCGACTGCTGGAACTCTTTCGCCATCACCACCGGCTTGAAGATTCTCCACACGCCGTCGCCGCCCGGGGCCGGGGCTTCGCCCGACTGACAGGTGAAGTCTTGAGCCGCCACCGGCACGGCCAGCAAAGAAAGCACGCAAACCCACAACAAAGCTCGATTCATGACGTTCTCCTAAATCCTTCGAAATCAGACAGCAAGACGATGGCGATTCGAGGCGCGGCTCATCCCGCCGCCTCGCGCCCGGAAGCGCGGTCCGCATGCCACCAGAGGAGGAGGAGCATGTGGGGCACGGTGAGCGCCGCCAGGCCCCAGAAGACCAGCCGCAGAACCGCTTCCGAGAGCTGCAGGTCAGCCGTCAGGGCCGGCCCGGCCAGCAAGGCCAGACCCACCGTGGCGAGGGTCAGGGGCGCCGCTTGGAAGACCAACCAGCGGCCGGGACGAGCCGCCTGCGCCGCCGGCACCTCGGAACGCAGCTCGAGAAGGTGTCGCAACGAGTGGATGCCACAGAAGTAGATCGCGAAGGCCATCAGGGGCGGAAGCCGGGCAAACAGCACCACCAGCCCGACGAGAGTCGCCAAGGAGAGGCCCTGGGCGCGATCGATCCGGTACAGCAGGCCCCGGTGGTGCCAAAGAACGGCCGCGGACCAGAGAAGCAGTGCGGGGAGCGCCGCTCCCCGCACGATCGACTCCAAACCTCCCTCATCACCTCCAACCACGAGCAAATCGAAAACCGCCGCCACCTCCGCGGGATGGAACCAGCAGGGCAAAATCACCGGCGCCCCGCCCCAGGCCATCACGGCCGCCGGGGAAGGCTTCTCGCCGTCGGACGCATCGCCTCCGAAGTGGACGACGGATAGCGCCAGAAAGGCCAGCAGGGTCACTGCCGGCAACCAGATCCATGCCGCGAGGGCCACCGCCGCGAGGCCGAGGTAGGCGAGCAGAAAGAGCGGTAGCCAAGCCCGCCCCCAGCGCGGCACGAGGGCGGGCCGAGCGACCAGATGATCGAGCGCACCGTGGGGCAAGCCGAGGCAAACCACCCCGATCGCCAGCACGGCGACCTGCACGTTCTCCGGCACCGTCGGCACCGCAAAGGCCATCCCCCAGGGCAACAAGGCCGAGAACTGCCGGTGAGTCCCGAGGACCGTGGCATCAGCCATGGTGGGTCACCCAGCGCAGGGCTTGGCCGAGCATCGGTCGCTTCGGCAAGGCTCGCATCGCCGCCCAGCGATCGGCGAAGGAACCGCCGCCGGCGAGGAACCGACTGAGGGCGTCCGGCCGGGTGTGCTCGAAGAGCGCCCGGAAGAGCTGCGGCATACGGCGAGGGTGACGCCGCAGGTAGGCCAGGAAGAGCGTGTCCATCCAGCGGTCGAGGCCGGAGATGGGCGATGGCATCGAGATCTCCGGCAGCTCGTCCGAACGGCGCAGGAGCTGCTGGGCGAGGCGGTCGCACTGGCGCTGAATCTGAAGGAAGGCGTAGCCGGTGGCGGGACGCACCGCGCCGCCGCGGGTCCCGAGCGGCAACACCCGCCCCCGCACCGGCCGCCGCGCGAGGCCCGGATCCATCGGGATCGCTCCCGACTCGCGGCGCACGATCTCGAACTCGGTCAATCCATAGCGGACCTCGAGATAGCGCCGCAGGTGATCCTCGTGGATCGGCTCCGGAGCGCCCTCGGGCGCGATCCAGGTGTCTTCGACCAGGGCTTCGAAGAGGGAGTCGGGCAGAACGTAGAAGAAGTGCAGACCCTCCGCCCGAGGATCCTCCTGGAAGTCCATCAACGTCACCGCCCGGGGATCGAAACAAGGGTTCTCGGAACGCACCTGCCAGCCCGCGAAGCGTTGCTCGAGGGCGCCCGATCGCGACGACGGCGGACGGCTGTCGAAGACCAGCGACGCCGTCAGCTCGCCAGCGGAAGTGGTGACGCTAACCTCGCCGTCCTGCTCAGCCACCCGTTCGGCCCGCGCCCCCAGAACGAGCTCGACATTCGAGCTGTCAGCGAGCAGGTCGAGGGCCGCGCCGTAGAACGCTTCCGCCGGCACCCGCTCGTAGGGCTGCCTTTGGGAGCCGCGCTCGAGCTCTCCCCAGGAGCCGGCAACCCGCCAGCGGTGCCAGCGGCGATCCACCAGGTGCTCGAAGCGGTGCGACTCGAGATTCCAGAAGCACCAGGTGCGGTCGGCGCGATAGGTCTCCCGCGGCTCGACGATGGCGATCCGCCGCGTCGGACCGAGACCATCGACGAGGCGCCAGGCCAGGCTGAGACCGGCCAAGCCACCGCCGAGGATGACGATGTCGAACCTCTCGCCGGTGGCCTGCACCGGGTTCATGGCAGCCCGCCGGAGAGGCGCGCCAGGGGCGCATGGAGGCACGCTTCGTGACGGCCGCCGGCGGGCAGGCGAGGCAGTGCCGCCAGGGCTCGGGCCGAGTGCCACAGGCGGCGACCCTTCCCGACCCGCGCGCGCCGGCGCCAGTAGGCCCGCCGGCCGCCCAGACGAATCTCGTTTCCAATCGCCTCGTAGACCCGGCTCGCCACCAGCACCGCCGGCCGACTGCGTGCCGGCAGCAGCGCCACACCCCGATCGGCGCTGCGATAGTGCTGATCCGCCAGCGCCAGGGCCGCCAACACCTGCTCGTAGGCCGCCTCGCGAGCCGCCGGGCGGCCGGCCAGCAGGTCGCCGGCCTCGACTCCCGGCGGCAGCGGCAGGTAAATGCGACCACGCTCGGCATCCTCGAGCACGTCGCGAGCGATGTTGGTGAGCTGCATCGCAATGCCGAGATCGATGGCGAAGGGCACCGCGCGGGCGTTGCGGCAGCCGAGGATGGGGCACATCATCTCGCCGACGGTGCCGGCCACGCGATAGGCGTAGCGCACCAGCTCGCCGCGAGTCCGCACCCGCACCGACCCCAAGTCTTCGAGCATGCCATCGAGGAGGGCAATCGCCGGCTCGACGCCGAATCCGTAGCGCTCGGCCAGCGCCAGCAGGACCGCTCCTTCCGGATGACCGTCATCGCCCCGCCGCAGGGCCCGCCGCAAAGCCTCGAGGCGGAACCCGGCCGCCGCCGGATCCCCTCCTTCATCGGCCCAATCGTCGACCGTGCGACAGAAGCCATAGAGGCGCGCGATATCGCGCTGCTGCTCCGCCGGCAGCAGCATGCCGGCCCAGGCGAAGGTCGATCCCCGTCGCCGCATGAGCTGCTGGGCCGTCAGGCTCTGCATCGTCGTCGTCATGCCGCCACTCCCTCCCGCGCCAACACGTTGCTGAGCACCTTGGCCGACGACAGCACTCCCGGCACTCCCGCGCCGGGATGGGTGCCGGCGCCGACGAAGTAGAGATCCCGAATGTCGGCGCAGCGGTTGTGAAAGCGGAACCAGGCCGATTGCCGCAGCACCGGCTGGGCCGAGAAACCGGCACCGCGCACGCTCAGCAGCTCGTCGCGGAAGTAGCGCGGCGTGACGTGGAAGGCGGTCACCAGGTGTCGCCGGAGATCCGGCAACAGTCGAGCTTCGAGATGCCGCAGGATGCTCTCCTGGTACTGCGGGCCGACCGTTTGCCAATCGATGTCGGCACTGAGATTGGGTACCGGCGAGAGCACATAGAAACCGTCCTGACCGGCCGGCGCCAATCCCGGATCGGTCGCCGTCGGACGGTGCAGATAAAGGCTGAAATCGGAAGCCAGGGTGCGGCGCTCGAAGATGTCCGCCAGCAGACCCTCGAAGCGCGGTCCGAACAGAATGGTGTGGTGCGCGACCTCCGGGTAGACCCGATCGGTGCCGAAGTAGAGCACGAAGAGACCCATCGAGTACTGCAAGCGCTCGAGTCGACGATCGCTCCAGCGGCGGCGGACTTCGGGGCCCAAGAGATGCTTGTAAACGAAGGCCGGATCGCCGGCCGAGATCACTCGCGCCGCCGCGATGCGCTCGCCGGAAGCCAATCGCACGCCCTGGGCCCGGCCGTCCGTCACCTCGATCTCGTCGACGGTGGTGGCCAGCCGCACCTCGACGCCGACCTCGGCGAGCAACCGGCCGAGGGCCGCCACCAGGGCTCCGGTACCGCCGATGGGGAAGTGCACACCCCACTGCCGCTCGAGGTAGTGGATCAGACTGTAGATGCTGGTGGTGGTGAAGGGATTGCCTCCGACCAGCAACGGGTGAAGGCTGAAGGCTTGACGCAACAGAGGGTGCCGGAGGTGCTTGGCGACCAGCGCCGAGACCGAGCGATCGGCCCGCAGGCGCATCAGGTCGGGCACGACCCGCAGCATGTCCCAGGGCGAGCCGAAGGGTTGGTCGGCGAGCTCCGTGAATCCTTTGTCGAAGAGACGCCGGGAGTGCGCCAGCAAGCGCCGGTAGCCGTCTTGGTCGGCAGGCTCGAAGCGAGCGATCTCGGCGAGGGTGTCCTCCAAGGTCCCGCCATAGTCGAAATGGCGACCGTCCGGAAACAGCATGCGGTACCAAGGCTCGACAGGCACCATCTCGACGTAATCCTCGATCCGCTTGTCGAACAGCTCGAAGAGCTCTTCGAAGAGAAAGGGGGCCGTGATCACCGTCGGCCCGGCATCGAACGTGAAGCCGTCGCGCTCGAACACCCGCGCCCGGCCGCCGAGCTGGTCGAGGCGCTCGATCAGGACGACGGCATGGCCGGCGGCACGCAGGCGAAGAGCCGCCGCCATGCCGCCGAAGCCACCACCGATGACCACCGAGGGCCGCTCTTCGCCCGCCGCCGAGGCGGAGCGAAAAGAAGACCGGAAGGCGCGGCGGCTCTCAATCGCCGCGCCTTCCGAACAGGGAGCCGAAGCTCCTCCATCAAAGACCCTCACAGGTCAGCGATCGCCTTACGGATGGACTGGTCGCGGGACACCTGGCGCACGGCGAAGACGGCCACCAGACCGAAGCCCACCTTGGTGACGACGTCGGCGACGTTGTAGATCAGCTCGCGCAGCATCTGGCCCTCGGGGCCGATGCCGAACATCGACATCAGGTAACCGATCGGGTAGATCGACCAACCGATGGCGATGAAGAGCTTGAGGCGCGAGAGGCCGTCCTGAATCGGCTTCAGCTTGTCGCGCGCGGCGGTGGTCACCACCGAGTAGAGCAAGTAGACGATGAAGGCGAAGGCCGCCGACGAAGCGATGAACATGCCAACGCCCATGCCGGAGAAGTTGCCACCGGCCTGGTTGATCGCCTGCTCACCGGCATAGCCGCAGATGATCATCACCAGGTCGGCGAAGATCAAAGTCACCAGCAGCGGCCGGCGATCCTCATCGAAGCCCAGCAAAGTCGGGAACTTGGTCAGGATCAACGGTGTCGTGATCAACCAGTCGAGGTAGCGAAACTCGGTCGGGAAATTGAGAATCGACTCGATCGAACCGTCGCGCCCCACCATGTCCTGCATCACCCAGTAGTTCAGCGCCGCGATAAAGCAGACGATGCCGGCCGTGGTCGCCGTCGAGCGGTACTCCTCCAAGAGCGAGCTGCGCTCCATGAAGAAGTAGATCGTTCCGGACGCCAAACACAGAAAAGAAATCCAATAAAAGTACTGCGTAATTAGGGCGAGAGTATTCACATTTCCTCCTTCTCGTCTTCCCTCGAAAAAATCGCACCCGTCGACCCTTGAATCGGCTTAATCACTGCCTTCCGCAAGGATCGTCATCAATGTCTCCAAGAAGCGATCGGCCTCCGCCGCTCCACCGTAGGAATCGGCCACACTGCGCAAGCGACTCGCCAGCATCGTCAGCTCGGCGACCGACTTGCACGCTCTGACTTTGGGAGAGATCAGATCGGCATCGCGACCGAAGAAGTCTCGAACCTCTCCCATCATGCGGCTCTGCAAATTCTTGATGCGTTCCGCACTAGCCTTCGAAGCGGCCTCCGGCGCACTGGCAGCGGCGGCAGCCGGGGCTGACGCAGGGGGCGGGGCCGGCGTCGCGGCCACTGGCGGTGGGGTCGGCGTCGGCGGTGGAGTCGGAGCCGGGGCCGACGCGGCCGCGCTACGACCTTCACCGCCGGTCAGAACGTCCTCCAGATAGGGGAAGAGCTCCTCTCCATCGGCCGCGGCAGGTCGCTCCGGCTCGGCCATCGCCTGCGGCGAGTTGGTCGTGATCAAACCCTCGAAGAGCAGATCTCTCAGGGTCGGACGCACGTCCCCCAGGGTCGGCATCAGCAACCCCAGATCTCCCACCGTGCGGTTGCCATCGATCAGCAGGAGGAGCTGGCGTACCTGAGTTCCCAAGCGCCGAACATCCTGTTCGAGCTCGGCCATACCCTTCCCGGTCTTGCGAAAAACGACGGACGCATCCATGGCGTTCCCTCCTCGAAAACCCTGCCCCTACGGCGAGGGCTCGAAACGATCAGACGAAGCGATGGAGCGCTGCCCGGGGGGGCCGCTGAGGGCCACCGCCAGGGTCGACGTACGCTCGATCTGCTCCCAAACTTCTTCGGCCCGCCCGCGGCCGTCGGTCACCAAGAAAATCACTCGCCGCCCGGAGCCCATGCTGCGCAGGAAGAGCCGACGCCCTCCGACCGAGGTCACCAGCTTGCGCACCGATTCCTGGCGATCGCGCCGGGTATCGAGCTCCTGCCGCACGTGGGCCAGCAACAGCGATTTACCGACCTTGAGCAACAGGTCGATGGCGAGGGCCGCGGTTTCGACGGTGCTGGCCTCGCCGGCGCTCGAGCGTCGTTCGGCGTGGGCCAACAGCGTTCCCGTGGCGGGTTCGAGCATGCCGACCGCCCGCGAACCCGGGACTTCGGCCTGGAGCAATCGACAGAGCTCGTTGAGAGAAGTCATCTCAGACCTCCAGCAAGGCCTGCCGCACAGCGGCGCCATTGGCACGGAAAGACAGCAAGCCGGTGGGTCCCCCGGCTCGCTGAGCGAAGACCACCGCCAGACTCTGGTCGAGATCCCAGCCGAGAACCCACCCGAGATCCGGCTCGACCCCTTCGAGGGAGCCGCTGCGGGCTTCCGGATCGACCTGGGCGGCGGCGTGGACGAGATCGAGGGCCCAGTCACCGAAGCCCTCCGCCGCCGATCCCTCGCCATGGAGAACGGAGGAGCTGCCATCGATGGTCGACACCGCCAGCAGCCAACAGGCCGGGGGTAGCTGGCGCGCCACCACACAGCGTTGCCAACGCCCGGCGGCCAGCAGATTGGGTGTCGAAACTCGCGAATCGTCGGTCGGCCCCTCGGCGAGCTCGTCCTGCGGCCCTTCCGAGGCGGCCGCCTCCGCGGCAGCACCCTCTTCCGTCCCAGCCTGCGGGCTCGCTTTCAGGCCGGCGGACTGCTCGTCGAGACTGGTGAGGCTGTCGAGCACCAGCCGGTCGATGGGCTCCTCGATGGTGCGGACCGGTGCCTGCTCTCCCAGACGCATGCGGAACTCGCCGCGCTGCCAACTGAGGATCTCCCGGAAGGCCTCCGCACCGGAGAGCTCGCCGAGCACACAGTGCACCAGCTGTCCGCCTTCGAACCACACGGTGCCACTGGTTTCCCCGTGCAGGACCGAGATCGCTCCGGTCTCCCGCGACAGGGCGACGATCTGAATCAGGTCGCTGAACAGCGGCAGCGACACTTCGCCGAAGAAGCGCTGCTCGGCGGCCAGCACCGAGTCGACGTGATCGAGAAGCTGGCGGTAATCGAAAGGCTTTTCGAGAAACTCGACCGATCCCTGGCCGCCGGCGAGCTTGCGCACCGGATCGGCACCGTAGGCGGAGACCACCAGGATTTTCATCTCCGGGGATCGCTCGCGCGCCAGCATCACCATTTCCAGACCGTTGATCGACGGCATGCGGACATCGGTGATCAAGAGGTCGGGAGGATTGGCGTTGATCGCCTGCAGGGCCTCCACGGGATCCGAAAAACCGAGGAAATCCACCTCCGGCCGCTCGCGGCGAAAATGTCGCGAGGTCGTCCAGACCAGATCGGCTTCGTCGTCCACCATGACGACACGGGCGCTCATGGCAACCCTTTAGAGCAAGGTAGGTGCCAACCCAGGAGCGCCCATATTCCGGGGCTTTTCGCAGCTCTCGCCGGTCAGAAGAGGTTCACTGGTCGATTTTCGACCGGTCGATTCTGAACCAGTTGGACGCCAGGGAGACCCGCCCGGGCTAGGAATCGGTGCTTTTGAGGTGACGGCGCAGGGTGCCGCGGGTGATTCCGAGGCGTTCCGCCGCATGGGTGAGATTTCCACCGGCCTGCTCGAAGACGGCGCGCACGTGGGCCCGCACCACCTCGTCGAGGCGCTCGACTCCAGGAGGCAAGTTCGGCAGCGTGGGCTGCTGTGCCGGGGTCGTCAAGGCGCTGGCCACCTCCAAGGGCAGATTGCCGGCCACCAACTCACCGTCCGGCGACAGCACGATGGCGCGCTCGATGACATTGCGCAGCTCGCGTACGTTGCCCGGCCAGGGATAGGCCTTCAGACAAGCCATCGCCTCGTCGCCGATACGCACCTCGCCGCGACCCAGCTCGCGACCCAGGCGAGTCGCGAAAGCAACGGCCAAGAGCGGAATGTCTTCGAGCCGCTCGCGCAGCGGCGGTAGGCGAATCTCGAGGATGCGAAGGCGATGGTAGAGATCCTGCCGAAAGCTGCCGCGCTCGACCTCGACGGCGAGATCGCGATGGGTCGCCGAGATCAGACGAAAATCGCAGCGCACCTCGCGCTCGCCACCCAAACGACGGAAGGGATGGCCCTCCAGCACCCGCAGCAGCTTGGGCTGCAGCTCCGCCGACAGCTCGCCGATCTCGTCGAGGAACAGGCTGCCGCCGGTGGCGAGCTCGAAGAGTCCGCGCCGCACGCCTCGGGCGCCGGTGAAGGCGCCGGCCTCGTGACCGTAGAGCTCGGACTCCAAGAGGCTGCCCGGAAAGGCGCCGGCGTTGACCGAGATCATCGGCCCATCGGCGCGCTCGCCCCAGGAATGCAGCAGACGCGCGGCGAGCTCTTTGCCGGTGCCCGACTCGCCGGTGAGCAAGACCGGCGTCTTCGGCGCCCGGGCCGCCGCCCGCAGGGCATCCAGCGCCTGGACAAAGGCCGGCGCGTCGCCCAAGGCGCGCTCCCCCTCCCCGGAACCGCGGTCGAGGGTCTCCACTCGCCGGCGCAGCGAGCCGCGCTCGTCGGCCCGCGCCACGGCGTGGCGCAGCATCTCCGCCGACACCGGCTTGGTGAGGTAGTCGGCGGCCCCCAGGCGCAAAGCCCGCACGGCGGTCTCGGCATCGTCCCGACCGGTGAAGACCACCACCTGCAGGGTCGAATCGAGGGCCAGCAGGCGCTCGAGAACCTCGAAGCCGTCGAGATCCGGCAGCCCGAGGTCGAGCAACACCAGATCGACCAAACTCGAGGAAGCCATCGCCAAGGCCTCGGTGCCGTCGGCGGCCCACTGCAGCCGGTGACCGGCCTTGACCAGCAAGCGCTCGACGGCAAAGGCCAGATCCGTGTCGTCCTCGACCAGCAGAACCAGACTCATGGCAGCCCGCCGCTCAAGCCGGCGCCTCCGGTAACAGAAGGCGGAAACGAGTGCCCTGACCGGGATGGGACTCCACCAGCAGATCGCCCCGGTTCTCGTGGGTCAGGCGCAAGGCGATGGCGAGCCCCAATCCGGCGCCCCGCGGCTTGGTGGAGAAGAAGGGATCGAAGATCTTCTCGAGGATTTCGGGCGCCATGCCGGCACCGCGGTCGACCACCTCCACGGCCACCATGGCGGACTCCTCCTTGGCACGCGACGACTCGATTCGCACCAGCGACGGATCGCGCACCACGTCGAGGGCGTTCTCGACCAAGATGACCAGCACCTCGACGATTTGAGCCGGATCCACCAGCACCGCGGGCAGCTCTCGACCGATCACCAGGGCCGGCCGCCCACCGGAGTCGCCCCAACGCGGCTCGAGGACTCCCATCAGATCGTCGAGGAGGCGCGCCACCGACACCGGCCGGCGGCTGGTGCCTTCGTCATGGGTGAAGCGAAGGGACCGCCGCACCAGGCCCTCGACGCGCTCCACCAGGGCTACCGTGCGTTCACCGTACTCGCGCCGCGAGTCGTCGGGATCGAGCTCTTCGATCAACGCCTCGGCCAAAGAACGAATGGCGGCGAGGGGATTGCGCACCTGGTGCGCGAAGCCGGCCGCCATCTGGCCGAGGGACGAGAGCCGTTTGAGCTCGCGCATCTCCCCTTCGACCTTCTTGAGGCTCTCGAGCTCGCGGAACAGCAGGAGCTGGAATGACCTGTCTCCCGGCCCCCCTTGCGCCCGCTGGAGCGAAAACCCGGCATTGAGCAGACTGCCGTCTTCGAGCACCAGGCAGCTATCGAGGCGTTGCTCGCGGCTGTCGGCACGCAGCGGAAAGGCGGCGCGCAACGCTTCGCCACCGGTGTAGAGGTCCGAGAAACGGCGCCCACGGACGGCTTCGAAGCTCACCCTGAGGAGCTCACAGGCGGTTCGGTTGAGATAGGAGATGACCCCTCGCTGATCGGTCAGCACCACCCCGAAGCGCACCTCGCCGAGGATGGTCTCCATCGGCTCGACCATGCTGCGCAGGGAATCGTGGCGGCTGCGGCCCTGGGCGAGCTCCTCCTCGAGGCGGTCGGCCCGCACCTCGAGCTCGCGCGAGCGCACCTCGGCGGTGACGTCCTTCTGAACTCCGATGAAGTGGGTCACCTCACCGGCCGGATCGCGAATCGGGGTCAATCGCAGCTCGTTCCAGAACAGCCCACCCTGCTTGCGGTAATTGACCAGGGTGGTGGTCAGGGCCCGACCCTCGCGCAGCGCCGAACGCAGCGCCGCGATCTGGCGCGGATCGGTTTCGGGCCCCTGCAGGAAACGGCAGTTCCGGCCCACCACCTCGGTGGCACCGTAGCCGGTGATGCGCTCGAAGGCGCCATTGGCGTAGATCAGCGGTAGGTCCGGTTGGCGAGCATCGGCGACCGTGATGCCGCTGCCGACATCATCGAGAACCGGAGCCACCAGGGCCAGGAACGACTGTGAATCCAAGCCGCCCTCCTCGATATTCATAGAATCATGGTCACTTGAGCGCAGCGACTCACATACCAAGGCGCGGACCGGGCCGAAAACGTCGCAGGTCCGAAAGCGACGGCGGCCTGCCGACGTCCATCCCGGCGATTGTAGCGGTAGCCGCCGAAGTCCGCGGTTCGATCCCTGCCGAGCTCGACTCCTGTAGGACTCGCGACGCCCTTGCTCGGTGAAACTTCTTTCCCGACTCCAACGCCTGATCGTCGCAACGGTCTCCTGTCCGAGGGAGAGCCCTTGTCCGGCTGCGGGCGGGCGCTCCGTTCTCTCTGATGAAGCCTCCTGTCCCAAGGATGGCGACTCGATTTCTGGAGGAATGCTGATGAAACACCCTCTCTTCACCCTGGCCGTCGTCGGCCTCAGTCTCGTCTTGGTGGCTCCCCTCGCGGCCCAGCCGGTTCTCGAGCTCGTCGATGCCGAGGACACCCCCCGGCGCGCTTCGGCCCACCAATCGGTGCGCCTGTGCTTCGTCGGCGCCGTGCTCTCCGGCGATCCGACGATCTACTGGAGCTTCAACCGCAACGGCAAGGAGCTCGGCGGCCAGCCCGGCTTCGCCGATGGCACGACCCAGACCTGCTTCACCATTCCCGCGGTAGCCGAGGCCGGCAAGTGGATCAACTGCCAGAAGCCCAAAGAGGCCTTCCACGAGGTCTACAACGTCACCGCCAAGATCGACACCGCCGGAGCCCCGGCGGGCGACGCCGCCCACCGCTACGCCGGGCAAACCAGCGAGATTCGCTGGGCCATCGACCGCGAGGTGACCGAGTTCGAAGAGCGTCCCACCGAATGCGCCGGCGACTGGACCTGGACTTTCAAGGCGGGGGTCCTGAAATGCCAGAAGCTGCCCTTTCCGGTGGCCCTGCCGGGCTTCTCGGAGCCGGTGGCGGTGAGCAACGACGGCCTGCGCATGGAGGTCACCGGCTCGCGCAGCGGCGAGCAGCTCGTCCTGCTCCGCGAAGCGGACGTCAAAGTCGGAAGCACCTATCTGCCGCACTTCGAGGGCTACCAGAACATGTCCCGCCTGCTCGGCGAGGGCGGCCCGGCGATCCGCGCCAAGTACGAGATCAACCTCGTCGACGACGACTGGATGGAGGGCAAGCTGACCGTCGACAAGGCCCGCTACCAGGGCGACGTCTGCTCGATCGAGTGGTTCTACGAGGTGAAGCGATAGAACCGAATCAACCGGCGTGGGCGGCCAACAGCGCGCGGTAGAACTCGACGATCGGTGGCCGGTCGTCGATCAGGTCGAGGGCGTCGAGCATCGCCAGCATGCCGCTGGCCCCGTTGGCGAAGGCGATGGCGCCGTCACCGGTCCGCGGATCGATGTAGCCGATGGCGTGCTCCTCGGCGTCGTTGCCACCGTGCCAGACCAGCTTGCGATCAGGCCACTCGAAGACCAGCCAGCCGAGGCCGAAGCCATGACTCGTCGGGCAGCTCCAGACCGCCGTCGGGACACACTGCCAGTGGGGATGGCCGGAGGCGTCCGATTGCAGGCTCTGCTTGTCGCGCTCGAGGCCGGTGGCCGGCTCGACCAGCGTCGCGAGGAGCTTGGCGTAGTCCTCGATGGTGGTGAAGAAGTCGTCGGCGGCATTCGCCGCCCCCGGCGCTTGGACATTGGGCTCGACGACGGAGCCATCGGCCGGCCGCGGCACCACCAGTCGATCCTCGAGCTCCGGCCGCGCCACCACCAGCGAGGCCGTCATACCCAGAGGCTCGAAGACGTGCTCGCGCACCTGCTCCTCGAAGGGGCGGCCGAGCTTCGCCTCGACGAAGCGGCGCAGGTACTGGAAGCCCTCGCCGGAGTACCCGAAGACTGATCCGGGATCCTGGTCGAAGGCCAGCTTGCCGTCCTCGGCCTGGTAGCGCCAGTTGGGGAAGCCGGTGCGGTGAGTGAGCACCAGCCGGGGCGTGAGCGTTCGATGGCGCGGATCGTCGGCGACGTCCGGATCGACCCAGGTCGGCGCCAGCGCTTCGTCGAGGTCGATCTCGCCCGCCGCCACCAGCGCCAGCACCGTCTCCGCCGTGACCGCCTTCGACACCGAGGCGGTGTTGAACATCGACTGGCGAGACGCCGGCACCCCCGGCGCCTGCTCACCGAAGTATCCGCTCCACACCAGCTCGCCGCCTCGCAGGACGCCGAGCCCGAGGGTCGCCGTCGCATGCTCTTCGAGTAGCCCCGTCAGGTACTCCTCATCGAAGGAGAGCACCTCCGGTGCCGGATTCCGCTCCTCCACCACTCCGCCACAAGCCGCCAGCACGAGACCCACGCACACCCAAAACTGCCTCATCCCATCCCTCCTCGATCGCTGCCCTGGCCCCTCGACCCTTCCTGCTGAGTCGACCCTACGGGCTCGGAGCGAGTCGAGTTTCCCGGCTGGCCGTCCTCGGTCGCCAGCCGCAAGCACCGGCGGCAGAGACAACCCGCCGTGGGCTCGGGCGCTTCGAGCACCGCTTCGGCAAAACACCAGCAGCTCTCATCGCCGGCAGTGACGGCACAGCGGAAGCGCCTACCGCAGCGATCACAGCGGACATTGTGGCGCCGTGAAGAAACCTCCGAATCGTCCCTTAGAATCGCCATCGGCTCACCGCCCACGGCAGCGAGCCGTCCGCCGCCGCACCGGCACCCCGAGAGTTGGTACCAACCGAATAGGAGCCCACCGATGGCCATGATGGACCTGTTGATCGTCGAGCTGCAACACGAGGCCAGCGCCACCCGCCGAGTTCTGGAATCCCTGCCGGCCGAGCAGTTCGGCTGGAAGCCCCACGACAAGTCGATGGAGGCGGGGCGCCTGGCCGGCCACATCGCCGAGATTCCGGGCTGGGGACCGGACATCCTGCAGGCGGACCATTGGGACCTCGGGGCGCCCGATGGCTACAACGCCTTCGTGCCGAGCAGCCAGGACGAGCTCCTCGACGGCCACGAGAAGGCCGTCGCCGTCTTTCTCGGCTCCGCCCAGGGGGTGAGTGACGAGATGCTGGCCCAGCTGTGGCAGCTCCGGATGGGCGGCAAGGTGGTCTCCGAGTCGCCCCGCGGCGGTGTGGTGCGCTCCTTCGTGCTCAATCACATCGTTCACCATCGGGCTCAGCTCGGCGTCTACCTGCGGCTGCTCGGCATTCCGGTGCCTTCCGTCTACGGCCCGTCAGCGGACGACCCCGGAGCCATGGGATAGGAGGCGGAGCCCTATCGACTCAGTCGGCGAGGGCGATCGGCGCCGCCAGCACCGCATCCGGAATACCGAAAGCGTCGACCAGCGGCACCGCCTGCTGGCGCGCCTCGGCGCACAGCCGGTTGACCAGGTTGCGAATCGCCTTCGCCTTGCCGGCCTCGAAGTAGCCCTGCTCCAAGAACCAACCGCGATCCGCCTCCAGCCGACAGAGCGCGAAGAGGTCGCAGAGCAGGGCGAGCACCTGCCGCTGGCGCTCGTCTTCGGTGGCCTCGACGGCGGCGGCGAAGCGCTCCAAGAGCACCCGCTCGGTGTGGGCCTTGGCCATCGACACCAGGTGGTCCTGGCACTCGATCAACGCCTGCTGGCTCTCCATGCCACCGTCGAGGCGCTTCTTGAGGCGCATTGCCACCGTCGAGAGCAGGTGGTCTTCGCGCCAACGGAAAGCTCCCTGCTGGAAGTCGCGATTGCGCAGGTGGTCCTCGTCCGTCAGGCGGGTCACCACCGGGTTGAGCTCGGCGACGTTGGTCGCCACCCGTCCCACCAGGTAGCGCGCCAAACCCAGGGTGTTCATGCTGCCGAACATGTGCCGATAGCCGCCGAGCAGGCTCTTGGCGAGGAGCTGCAGCAGCACCGTGTTGTCGCCCTCGAAGGTGGTGAAGATGTCGGAATCGGCCTTCAGATCGGCGAAGCGGTTGACCGCCAGATAGCCCTGACCACCGCAGGCCTCGCGGCAGGTCTGCAGCGTCTCCGTGGCATACCAGGTGGCGAAGGCCTTGAGACCCGCCGCCAGCGACTCGACAGCGCGCCGGTCTTCCACTTCCGAGTCGGCGAACTCCTCGACCAGATGGTCGAGTCCAAAGTGGCAGGCATAGGCGGTGGCGAGCAGCGGCATCAAGCGGCGCTGATGGGTGCGGTAGTCGAGCAGCTTGATCTCGGCCTCCCCGGGCGCCCCGAACTGGCGGCGACGCTCGCCGTAGCGCACCGCGATGGCGAGGCCGACCTTGGCCGCCGAGAGCGCCGCCCGCGCCACGCTCACCCGCCCCCCGACGAGGGTTCCGAGCATGGTGAAAAAGCGCTTCGACGGACTGACGATGGGACTGGTGTACTCGCCGGCGGCGGACACCTGGGCGAAGCGGTCGAGGAGATCCTGCCGCGGCACTCGCACGTGGTCGAACATCAGGCGACCGTTGTCGACGCCGTTGAGGCCCAGCTTCTCGCCGCAGTCGCTGATCGTGACGCCCGGCATCGGCCGTCCTTCAGAGTCCCGAATCGGTACCACGAAGGCGTGCACCCCGTAGCCTTCGCCGTCGATCTCGAGCTGCGCGAAAACCGTCGCCAGGCGACCGTGGGCAGCGGCGTTACCGATGTAGTCCTTGCGCGCCGACGGCGTCGGGCTGTGCAGGTCGAAGCTGTCCGTGGCGCGATCGAAACGCGCCACCGTTTCGAGATCGGCGACGTTCGAGCCATGGCCGGTCTCGGTCATCGCAAAACAACCGGGAAGCTCCAAGCTGGCGGCTTCCGGCAGATAGCGCTGGTGATGCTGGTCGGTCCCGAGCTGGTGAATCGAGCCGGCGAAGAGGCCGAACTGCACCCCAAACTTGACCACCAGGCTGAGGTCGTGAGTGGCGAGGGTTTCGAACACTGCCACGAAGGACCGGATGTCGTCCGCTCCGCCCACCGACTCGGGCAAACCGAGGGCGCCGTAACCGCGGCCGGCGAGGGTGCGGCAGCGCTCCAGGATCCACTCCCGGTAGTCCTCCTTGAGAGCTCCTACCGGCGGCTTCATCTCCGCTGTCGCCAGCAGCGCGCGAACCTCCTCGCGCAGGCGGTGACGGTCGCCGTCGAGGCGACGGGTCAGGGCGGCGATGTCGAAGCTCGCCGCCGGCTCGGCCGCCGCCGGCGCCGGCCGCTCGGCGATCAGGATGTGGCGCGAGACCTCGGCCCCGGGCAGGCCGAGGGCCTTCTCGACCTTTTCGAGGGCTTCGCGCTCGGCCGGCACCGGATCGTGACCGCTGTGGCGGGCGAGGTCGCCGCCGAGCTCCGCCAGGGAGCGACGCTCACTCCGAGAAAGCGACGCCGCCTGCCGCCGGATGGCGCCCAGGAGCTGTTGCAGCTCCTGCGCCGTGGGTGGTTGATCGGGATTGAGCCAGCGCTCGAAGACATCGTGGCAGCAGCGCTCGAGGCCGGCCACGTCCACCGCCTGGCGACCGATCGAGGCGATCTCCTCGGAGCTCAGCTCACCATCGGCCCAGGCGACATAGAACAGCGGCAGAAAGGCGACCAGCTTGGGGTCGTCGAGGGCGGGATCGGACAGCGTCGGAGAGTCGATGGCCATGGCGTGCTCCTCTCGGCATGATGGTCCTGCGAATCATCCCACAGGGCCGCGAGAACGGGGGCGCGGGACCGGCGTCGCCATAGCCGGCGGCGAGCCGCAAACGGCGGCCCCGACTCAGAGCCGCGTCAGCAGGCGTTGGCGCCAGCCTTCGGCCAGCGCCTCGACGGCCACGGCGCGACGGGCGCCTGCGCGATCGTCGCGCTCGAAATGAGTGACCCGCAACAGCTCGACGATGGTCAGGCCGGCAGGATCGACCGACACCGGCTCGATGACGTCGCCGGCGGCGAGCTCGCCTTCCTCCAGCACCCGCAGGTAGAAGCCCACCCGTCCACTGGCGAGAAACGGCTTCAACAGGTCGCGACGACCGGTCTTCGCCGCCAGCTTCGAGCACGGCTCGCGCGGCTCCGACACCTGCAGGAGGGTCGTCCCGATACGAAACGAGTCACCGATGCGGACCTCCCGCTCGTCGAGCCCCTCGGTGGTGAGGTTCTCACCGAAGTACCCCGGCGGCAGATCGTCCACTGCGAGAAACTCCTGCCAGTGGGCGTAGTGCTCCCAAGGGTAGGCGTAGACCGCCTTGGTCGGTCCTCCGTGGTACCGCAGGTCGGCCTGGCCATCGCCTTCGAGGTGCAGGGGATGCACCCTCACCGGCCCTGCCACGGGTTCCTTGAAGATGGCGGTGCGCACCGTACGCCCGCCCATTTCGACCATCCGCGGCAGCGAGACATTGACCGAGCGAACCCGCACGACGAGTCTCCTTCTAGCCGGCGAGGTCGAGCAGGAAGCGCACTCGACGGACCACCTCGGCGACGGTGAAGCCGTAGGCCTCCGCCAGGTCGCCGGCGGGCGCCGAAGCACCGAAGCGGTCGACCGACAGCACGTCTCCGTCGATGCCGACATACTTGTGCCAACCCAGGCTGCTGGCGGCTTCGATGGCGAGCCGTGCCGTGATCTGCCGCGGCAACACGCTGTCGCGATAGCTCGCCTCCTGGCGATCGAAGATCTCCCAGCACGGCAGGCTGACCACCCGCACCGGAATACCCTCGCGGGCGAGCTCGCGGTATGAAGCCAGCGCCAGGCTGACCTCCGAACCGGTGGCGATCAGCAGCGCGCGCGGTGCCTGGCCGTGCTCCGGATCGGCCAAGACGTAGCCCCCCTGAAGCGCTCCGTCGCGGCCCAGATCCACCAGCTCGTCGGAGATCGGCAGCTTCTGGCGGGTCAGCGCCAGCACCGTCGGACCGTCTCGCTTCTCGAGGGCGAGGCGCCAGGCGCCGGCGGTCTCGTTGGCGTCGGCCGGCCGGATGACGTTGACGTTGGGAATCGCCCGCAAGGCGGCGAGCTGGCCCACCGGCTGGTGGGTCGGCCCGTCCTCGCCGAGGAAGATCGAGTCGTGGGTGAACACGAAGACCCCGGGAATCCCCATCAGCGCCGCCAGCCGAGTGGGCGGTCGCATGTAGTCCGAGAAAATCAAGAAGGTGCCGCCGTAGGGGATGAACAGCTTCGACAGCGCCATGCCGTTCATGATCGCGCCCATGGCGTGCTCGCGGACTCCGAAGTGCAGGTTGCGACCGGCACGATCGTCGCGCGAGTAGACGGCAGCGTCGTTGATCCAGGTGTTGTTCGAGCCGGTGAGATCCGCCGAGCCGCCCATCAACTGCGGCACCTGCGGAGCCAACGCATTGAGCACCGCCCCGGAAGCCTTGCGCGTCGCCAGCGGCCCGTCCTCGGGGTGGAACTCGGGCAGCGCCTTCCACAGCTCATCGGGAAACTCGCCCGCCAGACGCGCCTCGATCTCGGCGGCGGGCTCCCCATGGGCGGCGCGATAGCGCTCGAACATCTTGCGCCACTCGGCCGACAGACCGGCGCCCCTCTCGGCGGCGGCGCGGAAGGGCTGCCGGGCCTCCTCCGGAACATGGAAGGTCGGCTCCTGCGGCCAACCGAGTGCTTCCTTGGTGAGTCGCGCCTCCTCCGCCCCCAGGGCCTCGCCATGGGCCTTCGAAGTGTTCTCGCGGTTCGGGCTGCCGAAGCCGATGCGGGTGCGGGTCACGATCAGCGTCGGCCGCTCGGCCTCGCCGCGAGCGCTCTTGATGGCGCGATCGATCGCCACCAGGTCATTGCCGTCGTCGACCCGCTCGATGTGCCAGCCAAAGCTCTCGAAGCGCTGGGCGACGTCCTCCGAGAAGGCCAGGTTCGTCGAGCCATCGATGGTGATCTCGTTGGCGTCATAGAAGACGTTGAGCTTGCCGAGGCCCCAGTGGCCGGCCAGCGACGCCGCCTCCGAAGCGATGCCCTCCATCAGATCGCCATCGCTCGCCAGCACCCAGGTGCGGTGATCGAACACCGGAAAATCGGGCCGATTGAAGCGCGCCGCCAGGTGCGACTCGGCCAGCGCCATGCCGACGGCGTTGGCGAAGCCCTGTCCCAAGGGTCCGGTGGTGGTCTCGATACCCGGTGCGTGGCCGTACTCCGGATGGCCGGCGGTCTTCGAGCCGAGCTGGCGGAAGTTCCTCAGCTCCGCCATCGGCAGGTCGTAGCCCGACAGGTGGAGCAACCCGTAGAGCAGCGCCGAGGCGTGGCCACAGGAGAGCACGAAGCGGTCGCGATTGAGCCACTCCGGCTCCGCCGGATCGTGCCGCAGGTGGCGCGTCCACAGCCAATAGGCCAGCGCCGCCTGCCCCATCGGCGCCCCAGGGTGACCGCAGCCGGCGGCCTCGACCATGTCGACGGCCAGGAAGCGGAGAGAGTTGATCGCAAGAAGATCCACGGACGCGGTCGGGGCCGCGGCGGAGGCTTCATTCATCGGCTTCGGGTCCTCTGGGTCGGTGGATGGACGGCCGCTAGTCTACCCCGATCCCGAAGCCTTTGACCTGCCCCCGGCCGGTGCGTAGAATACCCGTCCTGCCCCGCGGAGAGGTGCCGGAGTGGTCGAACGGGGCTGCCTGCTAAGCAGTTGTCCGGGGTAACCTGGACCGAGGGTTCGAATCCCTCCCTCTCCGCCATTTCGCTTCGCTCAAGTCGGTTCGGTCGGGATTCGGTCAGCCATAGTTCGGCTGAAGCAGCCGAACTATGGCTGGGCGAATCGCTGACGCTCTCTGGAGCTTCTACCCCAGTTGGGCTGGGCGAATCGCTGACGCTCTCTGGAGCTTCTACCCCAGTTGGGCTGGGCGAATCGCTGACGCTCTCCCAGATCTCTCCCCGAGCTATGGCTAGGTGAATCGCTGGCCTTGGTGTTCGCTAGCCTGTTCCCGATGAGAGATATCAATTATATTTGGTTATGTGAATTTCAGGATCAAAAATCTTTAGCCATTGGGGGAAGATTATGACCTCTCGGACTCGGTTGTTTGGATGGACTGCGTTGGTGGCCTTGGCGCTGTTGGCTGGTGGGCCGTTGGCTGTTGAGAGCGGTGCCTCGAGCTGTACCGGTGTTCTCTATGACTTCTACGCGACCTCAGCTTGCGTGGTGCTGGTCGGAACGAAGGTGAGCTGCCCCGGTTTTCCGGACGAGTGGGACGTGGGTCCCGACGGGAATCAGGTTCAAACGCCTTACTTCACCACCCAGTCGGTGACCTGCCCGTGCAGCGGTGGTGGTGGCCTTGGAGATGGTGAGCGGACGGAGGACGAGGGCTAGGGCAACTCTGGTTTCCAGTCCATGAAGTGACCCGCTGTCTCCCAGCGGGTGTCGTACTCGGGCCAAGCCCGTCGAAGCCTGCTTCGGCGGGCGGCTCTCGATGCAGTCCCGGCTCATTCCCACCGAGCAGGGGGAGGCACGCGCCGGCCTGGCGGCCGATCTGGATCTTCACGCTCTGAATCCGATCGCCCCCTGTCGAGCAGTCCTGGCACCTTGTCGACCGGTCGGAGAAGAACAAGCTCTCGATCACCCAGGGACCTTCCGGTGCCCTCTTGAGTACTCGAAGCACCGCCCCCGGATCCGCAAACCTTTTGCCTCGACCTCGTAGCCGTCGAGGCTGTTGATCACGTACCTACTCTGGGCCCCGAACGGGAAGACGGTCGACAAGAGCTCGCGGCCGAGGTGGTCGATGACCTCGGAGAGGTGGCCTGGATAGCTCCGAAGGACTTCTTCGAGGACCGGGTACCCGATCTCGCTGAGCTTGGAGGGCTCGAAGGGATCGTCCTCTTGGAGCTCGCGAAGGAGGCGAGCGTAGCTGGCCTCGAGAGCGCTGAGAACGGACTGACCGGAAATCCAGGCTTGGTATGGATGGACGGAGATCTCGCCGTGGTCGAAGCGGCCGAAGTTGAGCCCGTCGTTGGTGCCCACCGCGGAGGCGGAAACTGGCTGTCCGTTGATCTCGATTCTGTTGCTGTGCATTGGCTCGGACCTTCGTCGTCGCAGTCAGCTCCCGAGGCTGTTCCGGAGCTCGACTGACCTCCCGGGGCCGGCGGATTCTCGGTCGATGACCAGCTCTCGAAGCAAGAGTCTGCAGATCCCATAATGTCAGATCAGCATCAGTGATATGGTCCAATGCCATGAAATTTCATGCCATCAAAACATCCCTCTCCGTCACTGGTCTCGCCTTGCCTGCCCTCGATTCGTCGGATGCCGACCGCGCCTCGCCTCGGCCAACCCGCTCTCGAGGCTTCCGCATCATCCTCTCACTGCTGTCTTTGGCCTTCCTGGCTCTGACGATCGAAGGCACGAGCTTCCTCGGCTGGGCCGTCATGGAAGGCAGCGCTTTCACCTACGGTCGAGCCGCGGCCCTGCGAGCGGCCGTCGGCGCCGAGCCGGCGCCCGAGGTGGAGATCAAGGAACGGTCGCCAGTGCTCGCCAAGATGCGGATGGGTGGGCAGGTGGTCCATCCCTTTCTCGGCTTCGTCTACAGCACCGATTTGAACGAGGAGCCGGAGCGCCAGGACTCCCACGTGGTGGTGGGAGAAGACGGCTTCTGGCGCTATCGCCACCAGACGGACATTCCGGACCACGCCGTGCGGGTGAGTGTCTTCGGCGGATCCGTGGCCTTCGGATTCAGCTTCGGCGGGCGTAAAATCCTGACCCAGGAGCTGTCTCGGGCGATCGGACGGGAGGTGCGGATCAGCAGCCATGCTCAACCCGGCTTCAAGCAGCCCCAGCAGCTCATGACCCTGGCCTGGCTGATGAGCCATGACGAGACTCCCGACATCGTCATCAACCTCGATGGCTTCAACGATGTCGCCCTGCCGATGGCGGAGAACCTCCCCGCCGGGACCTACCCTTTCTTCCCTCGCGCCTGGGAGCACTTCGTACGCAGCGTTCCCGATCTCGAACGCCAAACCTTGGCGGGCGAGAGAGCCTTCCACCACAACCGAAGACTGCGGCTCGCCGAACGAACGGCGAGCTCACCGCTGCGCTGGAGCGTCAGCCACAATCTCCTCTGGCGCTGGCGCGACCGGCGAATCCAGAGCGACTCTTACCAAGCTCAGCAGAAGCTTCTCGCACTGCAGAAGGCCAATCGCTCATACGTCGCCTCGGGTCCAGCCTACTCGTTCCCGAACCGCGACCATGCGCTACGGGCCGCGGTGGGATTCTGGGCCCAGTCCTCCGAAGTCATGCACGGATTGGCGACTTCCGCCGGCAGTCGCTACTACCATTTGCTCCAACCCAATCAATATGTCGCGGATTCGAAACCGATGTCCGCCGCCGAAAGGCAAACGGCCATCGATGCACGAAATCTCTACATGGAACCAGCGCAGACGGGTTACCCACTCCTCCAGGCCGAAGGCGCCCGACTCCGCGACGACGGCATTCCCTTCTTCGACCTCACCCTCGCCTTTCGACAGGTTCAGGAGCCTCTCTACATCGACAGCTGCTGCCACTTCAATCAGCTAGGCAATGAAGTACTGGCACGGGAGGTCGCCCGGATCATCGTCGAAGACCTGCGGAAGAACCCGCTGCCCCTGCGCAACCGAGCCGCCTGAAGCGGCCTCGGACACATCAACAAATCCCATATCCAACCCGACCTTCTCACCAGACCTTCGAGAGACAGCTCGTAGCTTGCGGACGATAAGCGGAGATCTGGTGAGAAGGCCGGACTAGCCCGGCCTTCTCACGAGGTTTCCTGGCGAGAGGCCGTAGGTTCCTGAAGATGCAAGGCATCCGTCGCTGCCACGACGCAGCCGTACTCGATGTACTGCGAGGAGAGCAGGCGACGGATAACGCAGCAGATTCGGGGACATACGGACGCGCAGCGGAAAGCTCGTGAGAAGGCCGGGCTAGAAGTGCCCTCGGGACGCTTTCATCTCCAGCGTTCGAAGCTGGCCACCCTCGAGCTCGACGAGCCCGACCAACGCCTTTCCGTTCGGAGTCTCGGTGCGCACTTCCCACCGTCCCGACGGCAGGTTGCCGAGGGTGGCCTTGCCACGCAGAAGGTGATGGCCGGCGGTGGTGATCGTCTGGGGAGTCTCACCATCCAGGCGCTCGACCAAGACATGGGCGTAGGCGGTGTTGGCGAGGGCCGGCGCTTCGATCTGCAGCCGGGATTCGGCCTGCAGGCTGATGCGGGGCGCCGGGCCGGGGACTTCCACCCGGGCTTCGGCCCAGGCGGTGGATTCGCCAGAGAGTGCGAGGGTCCAGGTTCCGGCCGGAACGTCGGCGAGGGGCACTCTGCCCCCGGAAGAGACCGCAACCCGAGCCGTGTAGACGGTCTCACCGTTTTCGCCCAAAAGAAGCAGTTGCAGACCACGGGTGTCCGGAACCTCGGCGAGATCGACCTGAATCTCGAAGTCGATTCCGGCCGGACGCTGAAGCTCGATCTGTCGTTTGTCGCCAGCGGCGAGCTGGATTGTTCCGCTGGCGGCCGGGAAGCCGTTCCGGAGGCTCGCAATCCGGTAGGCGCCGGGGGGAATCCGGGTGATCAGGAACTCTCCCTCAGGACTGATGTAGGTGACACCGAATTGGCGCCCCCGTTGCCCGCGGTCGAGCGGATGAATCATCAGCACCGCCCTCTCGGCCCGACCGGTCCAGGGAGCTTCCGAGATCTTGCCTTCGAGAAAGGCGGCAGCGACATCGAGGTCGATCTCGCGATCGCCGGTCACGGTGATCTCCCGCTGGTGGAAGTCGAGGGGCATGCCGAACTGGACCCGCAACACGTACCGCCCAGGCTCGAGGCCACGCAGCCGGAAGGAGCCATCGAGGCCGGCTTCGACCTGCGGCGCCATCGCCACGGTCAAACCGTCGAGGCGAACCGTCGCCCCGGCGAAGGGACGACCGTTGGCCCGCACGACGCCGCGCAGCTCGAATCCCCCACCCAGCTTCAAGTTCACGCGATAGGGGCTTCCCCCCTCGACCACCTCGAGCTCGCGCGACCAACTGGTGCCGGTCGCACGATCCCGAGCATCGATGCGCCATTTGCCGGGAATCAAGCCCTCCAGGTGGAAGGTCCCCTTCTGGGGTTCGACAACCGACGAGGAGCTCAGGTTTCTCGAATCATCGAGCAGTACGGCTCGGACCTCGGCCCTCTCCAGATCGGGCGAAGACAAGCCGAGGATCCGACCAAAGAGCTCTTCGCCGCGGTACTTCCGCACCGTCATGCCATAGAGCGGCGAGCCTCGAGCGGAGAACTCGAAGGTCACCGGACCGCCCACCAGCTCATAGCCCTCCTTCCGAATCGAGAGACGGTAGGAGCCCGGGGTCTGCCAGGGGTAGGAGAAGCCTCCCCGCGGCCCCGGCTTTTCCCACTGGGTTGCGCTCCCCGCTGGGTCGAGACGCTCGAGGATGACGTTGACGCCGATCGCCGGGTCTCCGTTCGGAGACTTCACGTAGCCCCGGATTCGGCGATCGAGATCGAGGATCAGCTCCAGGTCGCCGCCGAGCCGCGCCGCCGCGTCGAGCACCGTGACGGCTTCCCCGAAGTCGGGGTGCTCAGCCCAAACGGTGATGGTGCCTTCGGGCACGCCCTCGAGCATGAACCGGCCCTCGGCATCGGTGCCGATCAAGGGCCGATGGATCTGAACCGTGGGTGGGTCGAGTGCGAAGTCGGGCCCCGCGTCGCCTACCGAAACTGCCACGGCGGCGGCCTCAACGGGATCTCCCGCGAGTGAAAGAACTCGCCCCGAGAGCGAGGTCTCGCTCGCACCCATCGCAGCGCCAGCGCACACCATCGAGGACACAAGGACCGTCGTCAGCGAAATGCCCCATTGGGGCAACTTGTCACCGAACATTCAGCACCTCCGTCTAGCGTTTTATCGACCGACTCGCCAAGGCCAAGCCGCACGCGCCGTCCCTAGACCATACGAGCCATCTCGATCGGCATTCCTACGCCCTGGCCTCGCGAACTGAAGATGAGTCGATCTCATCATCTAGTCCTCATCTCTCCTCGACAGCTTGCCAAGACTTGCCATCCATGGCCTGTCTCCCAGACCCGCTCCGCACCCGTTTTTCGCTCCTAGAGTTTCCGCAGCGGGCTCGGCGCCCGCGACAGAACGCACTGAGGATCCGCCTTCCTCTCAAGGTCGCCGGATCGAAAGTCAACCTGGGAGAACAGTATGAGTTTCCGAAGCAAGCGACTCGCCATCGCCGCGGCTTTCTTCGCGACGACATTCCTCACGGCAACGATCAGTGCCGAAACCGAGGTCTCGTTCCCTCACCCATTGTCGGACTCCGGCGAACCCGGGGGACTCCTCCCCCAAGGCGAGGACGACATCCGCCGCACCGCCGAAGCGGTCTTCGGCTTCGCCTTGAGCGAGGAGCAGCTCGACCGCACCCGCCACTGGAGAACGACGGACCTCACCTGGTGGACAGACCCGGCGCGCGAACAGATGGCTCAGCAGACCACCGCCAAAATCTATCGACTCAGCGGTCTGCATTTCAATTTCGGCGCCACCCAGAACGCTCTCAGGAGCTCGTCAGCGCTCTTCGGAGTCGAAGTCCAGGCCCCGGACAGCGGCGAGAATCGCACCCTCGTCCTTTCGCTCGATCCGAGAATGCGACCTGACCTGGTGTCTTACAAGAGGACCCTTCTCAGCCTCTTGGAGAGCTTCTACCAAGCGACCAACGACAGCGGCGAGCCCGACATCGGGCTGTTCCTGGAGCTCTTTCCGGCGATGGTCCGTCCGCTCTTCCAGGAGCCAGAGAACCCCTTGACAGCGGCAGCGTTCCTGCAGGAAGTCGAAGCAGGGCTCGAGCACTATGAGCGGCTTCTCGAAACCCATCGCGATCAGATCGTTGTCCCCATCCTCCAGGCCCATGGCCTCAACCACGGGGCAACCTTCGACCTCGACGCCTACGAAGAGCTCGAGATCTCGGACGAGATCGCACACACCGCAGCCCTCAATGCGGCCATCGACGAGCTTCGACGACGACTATGGCGCTATGACTATCCCGGTGACCTCACGCCCTTCGAGGCGCTCCTGAAATCAGTGGTCGAGAAGTTCCTCCCGCTATCCCCGACCACTCTCCTGGTCATGAACCGATCGGCGCGCATCGAGGCTGCAACGGCACTCAAGAGAGCTTTTGTCAACGCAGCCCGGGAAGGTCATACACCATGAGGCGCTCAACAAAGACCCGCCTTTCGACCCTTCTTTTTCTGATCGCCACGGCGGCACAGGCCAGCTATGTCGAGGTCAAACCACTCGCCATCAAGGTCACCGCCGATGAGCAACTGGAAGACGACTACGGCGCGGCGACCACTTACAATGCCTATACCGCGGAGATCAAGGGGTTTCCATTCAACGTCCCGCGTTGGCTCCGCATGGCGAGCGGAGGTATATTGGTACCTCCCGATAACAAAGAAGCGATCGTGAGTGCCGTGAGAGCGCTTTGTGCACAGGCCGAAAAGGGTGAAGCACTTTCGAGGGCAGCCAGGAAGAAGGTAGAAGCTTTTGACTGGGAAATTGTGAAACAT
>JBCCHV010000037.1 GCA_039028635.1 Acidobacteriota bacterium | reverse complement strand
CTAGCAGGCTGCTGAAAAAGTCCGCTTCGCGACTTTTCCAACGCTGCTAGCTGTTTGTCTCAGGGGGGCGAGAGGCGCCCCCCTCGGCCGCACGCACATGTCGTGCGGCCTCACCCCCGACCTCGGCGGCTCTTGCCGCCGCCGGGCCCTCTCGGGCCCGGTCGCAGGTTGCCGACGAGTTTTTCAGCAACCTGCTAGCAGGCTGCTGTTTTCGAACAACCTCCCACTTCGCTGGGTTCGTGATCTTTCGTAGATCTGTGAGACATTGGGGCGACCGAAGGCGCTGAGTTTCGCCGCCCTCGGCATCCTTTTTCACCGCAGGTTTGCAGGGACAACGGGAAGCTCCGACCCCGTTCGGACTTCCGCTCGATGCGAAAAGGGGGAATCAGATGAAGCTCAACCGGGGATCGTGGTTGTCGGCCTTCATGCTCTTGTTGGCCTTTCCGGTGGCGGCGAACGAGCTCACCGGCAATGTCGCGTTGACCAGTGACTACGTCTTCCGCGGCATCTCGCAGACCAACGAGGATCCCGCCATCCAGGGCGGTTTCGACTTCGAAAGCAGCGTTTTCTATGCCGGAGTCTGGGGATCGAACGTCGAGTTCGGCACCGCGGCCCATGTCGAGCTGCGGGGTTTCCTCGGGGCCCGCCTCGAGTACGACAGCGGGATTTCCTGGGATGTCGGCGCGGTCGGCTACTTCTATCCCAGCGAGGGCGACAGCGACTACTCGGAGATCTATGTCGGCGGCGGCTACAAGTTCTTCTCGGCCAAGTACTCCTATGCCGATGACGTCGTCGGCAGTGGTGGTGCCGGAGATTACCTCGAGGCTGCCGTCGACTTCGACCTCGGAAGCGGCTTCGAGCTGGTGCTCCACGGCGGTCGATCGACCTTCGACGACGAGGCCGGGCTCGAGGACTACACCGACTACGGGGTGGTCGTGGCCAAGGAGATCCGCGGCTTCAAGCTCTCCGTGGGCTACACCGACACGGACCTCGACGACGAGCCGCTGGCCGAAGGTCGCGCCATCTTCACCGTCTCGCGCAAGCTCTGAAGGAATCGCTCGATGAGCGATCCCTGGGCGTAGGGTCCGGGCCTCCCGAGGCTGAAGGTGAAGGCTGGCCGCGCAGGCCTGAGGAGCGCCTTCAGACGCCCTGGGCTGAAACGAACTCGTCGAGGTACTGAAACGCCGGCGTGAGTCGACCCTGGTGGGTGATCACCGCGCGCTGCAGCTCCGGGAGCAGTGTGAGCTGATCGATGGGCCGGCTCAGATCGGCTGCGATCAGCGATGGCATCAGGGGCAGCAGGGAGTCACCGAACCAGCGCGAAGCGGACCGTGGCAGCTCCGCCGGCAGATTGTCGACGGCCAGCACCACCGGACCGTGGCCGGCGACGCCGGAAGTCTCTCGGCCGGTGGCCGGAGAGTAGACGTAGACCGGATCGCCGTTGGTGGACGTGCGGACGGTCACCTCGATCGAGCCCGCGATGTCGCAGGACAGGTCGGCGAGCACTTTCAGCTTGGGGCCTTCGGGCGTCGCCCACAGGCGCTCGGCGTCCGCCCGAGTCACCAGCCGGGGATGGCCCTCCTCCCAGTAGATGCCGTTGACCAACATGGTGAGGTAGGGCAGGAAGCGAGCGAAATCGGCCCGGTCCTGGCGCCGGAAGGCGACCTTGTAGACGCTGTGTCGGGACAGCTCTTCCTTGCCGAGAAGGGTCGCCAGATCTTCCGGCGCGATCTCGACCACCGGCAGCTCGTCGAGAACCTCCTGGGCTCCCTGGGAGACGTTGCCGCTGCCGGTGAAGCCGATCACCAGCGGGTGGCTGGCGGCGTCGATGCCGTGCTCGCGAATCTCGCGGCCGACCTCCTGGGCGATGGTGGCGCGAGCATCTTCGACGGTGTCGTAGGCAAAGGCCCGGCGCACCTTCTGGAGTGGGCTGGCGACCCCTTCCTGCGCCAGGCGCTGTCCGAGGGCCCAGAGACCGTCGATCATGCCGGCATAACCGGCATGGCGGCCGAAAAAGACCAGCCGCTGGCCGCTGGAGTCGACGATCGGCTCGTAGTCGAGCAGGGTGACGCCTTGGTCGAGGGCCTGTCGCAGCAGCGGCATGTTGTAGGCCTGCCCCTTGATGACGTGGAAGAAGGCCAGGTACGAGGGGCCGGGGACGAGCATCTCGGCCGGCATCTCCTTGACGCCGACGATCGCCCGGCAGGCGCTCAGATCGTCTTCGACTCGCGCTCCCGCGTGGCGAAAGTCGTCATCCGGAAAGATCCGGATGTCCGATGGCTGGACGATCACGCGATGGCCCTGCTCCCGCACCAGGATCTCGACGTGCTTCGGGGTCAGGGGAACGCGCCGCTCCCACTCGTTCTTGTCTTCTCTACGAATTCCGAGGTCGGCCATGGTCGTCGCGTCCTGCAAGTCTCTGGTTGTGATGAGAGGTCGCCACGGGTCGCGAAGTCTCGACGGTGACGAGCGGATCGGCTCCGCCGTGCGAAGGAGCGGCCACCGTCGCGCGGGGCACGTCGCTCAAGGCGCGATCCTCGGGCTGTTCGACAGGGGAAACCAGGGCGGAGGAATGAGCCGACGGTCGTCCTGCCAGGGAGCGACGACGGCGCGACCGGCGCGGAAGGTGGCGAGGCGAGCCTGCGCTTCGGGCGGAGCACCGCCTTGGCGGTCCATGGCCGTGATCAGCCGTTGTTGGGCCCGGACGGCCTCCTCGAAACGGCCATTGGCCGCCAGCGCGATGGCCACTCCCTGGCCGAAGAGCGGGCTCTGGGTGCGGCGGAAGGCGTCCTGGGCCAGCTCCAGGCCGCGCCGGGCATCCCGTGCCTCGGGCTGTGGGCTGGACGAGAGAATCAGTCCGAGGAGATGAGCCGCCACCGGAGGGGGTTGCTCGAGACCCTCGAGGGCGCGGCGCGCCCCTTGGTCGTCGCCGAGGCCGAGGAGAGCGGAGGCGAGGGGGAGCCGGGCGACGATCAGCGCGGGATTCTCGGCCAGAGCCGTGCGGAACGAGGCGATCGCCTCCTCGAGCTTTCCCTGCTGCGCTTGGACGCTGCCGAGACGCAGGTGTGCGGGGGCGAGGGAGGCGTCTTCGGCGATCGCCTGGTGGTAGCGATCGACGGCTACCGAGAGCTCCTGCCGGCGTTCGGCGATGCGGCCGAGGGAGAGGTGCGAGCGCGCCGCCAGAGCCTTTCCCGGCCCTTGTTCGAGGGCCGCCAGGAGGTGCGCCTGACTGGCTTCCGGGTCGGGAACTTCGAGCAGAACGCCGAGGTTGGCGCGCGCCGCAGCGTGCTGCGGGTCGCGGGCGATCAGCTCGTCGAGCTGCTCGATGGCGGCGGGGTTTCTCCTCAGGGCGAGCAGCGCCATGGCCCGCTCGAAGCGCGGCTCGGACTTGTCCGGTGCCAGGGTGGCGGCCTGATCGAAGGCGGCGAGGGCCTCCTCGAGCTGCCCCTGCCGGCTCAGGCCGAGGCCGAGGAGGAGGTGGCCCTCGGCGAGCTCCGGGTCGAGCTTGAGAGCCTGGCGGGCTTGCTCCTCCGCGCCGGCGCCGTTGCCCGTATCGAGGTAGGCGGCCCCCAGGTCGTAGAAGCGGCTCGCCCGGCCGGGTTCGAGCTGAGCGGCGCGGCGGAAGGCGGCGATGGCGCCATCCCCTTGTTGCGCCAGGCGGAGCGCGGCCCCCAGGGCGCCATAGCCGTTGGCGCTCTCCGGGTCCGCCTCGATGGCCTTGCGAAACTCGGCCACGGCGGCATCGAGGTTGCCGCGCCGTTGTGCTCGCCGTCCCCGCATCAGATGCACCGAGGCGCCGCGAACCAGGCCACGAAGCTCGAGGAGGACCCGATCCGGCATCACCACCTCTTGCTTTCCGAAGAGGGCGAGCTGCTCCTTGGCTTCGTCGACGCGCCCGAGCTGGCGCAGGGCCTGGGCCAGGGGATAGCGCAGCTCCGCCGCCTGGGGCTGGAGGTCGAGAGCGCGAAAGAAGTGTTCCGAGGCCTGCTGCCACTTGCTTTCGGCGGCCGCGACCTTGCCCAGGCCGCGCTCGGCGGCGGCGGTCCGAGGGGCAATGACCAGGGCGCGCTCGAACTCGTCCCGAGCCTCGTCGAGGCGGTTGAGCTCGGTGAGGGTCTCGCCGAGGCGAATGCGGGCCGCGAGGTAGTTTTCCTGCAAGCGGAGCGCTGTTCGGTAGGAGTCGGCGGCGGCGTCGAGGTCGCCGCTGTTCTGTTCGACGACACCTGCCAGATAGGGCCATCGAAAGTCCTCGCCGTCGAGGCTGCGGGCGTTGGCGAGGGCGACGCTGGAGACCTGCGGCAAGTCGTAGAGAAAGCACAGGCCGCCGAGCTCTCCGTAGGCCTGCGCCAGCTCGCCCGCATTCCCCGAAGAGGGCGGTGGGCGGAGCGTTCCCATGCGGCTCTCGAGCTGCTCTTGGACCGCCGGCTCCATGCCGTCGAGATCGGCAGCGGGTAAGGCGGCGAGGAGGGGAAGGGTCTGGACTGCGGGAGGGTCGGAGATGCTGCTCCGGCTCATCGGCGCCGCCCCGAGGGCGAGGCCCGCCGCCAGCAGGCCGGCGAGGGTCCACCGGGGCAGCGATCGGCGCCGGCGGCTCACGGTTCGACGGTCCCTCGCCCGCGTTCGAGGCGATGGTACTCGTCGATGGCGAGGGGCGGCCAGGCTTCGATGCGGCCGTCGGCCCAATGCACGAGCACCTGTCGGATCTCACGGCCCTTGCCGAGTCCGAGCAGCACTCTTGGATCACCCGCCGAGGCGTAGGCGCCGGCGGTTCGGCTGCGTCCCCAGAGGACGCCGCCATCGGCGAAACGGACTTCGACGCGCGAGGTCGGGGCGCGGTGCGCCGGAGCGAGCTCGAAGCCGACCCACGAGGCGTCCTGGCCGACGGTGTTGAGGAGGAGCCGGGCCGGGCCTTCGGCATTGGTGATGATCACGTCACTGTCGCCGTCGTTGTCGAGGTCGCCGACCAGGGCGCCGCGGCTGACCTCGGAGAGGCCGAAGACCTCGCCGGCCGACGAGCTGACGTCCTCGAAGCGACCTTCGCCGGTGTTGTGGAAGAGCTGGTTGGGCTGACGGTAGGGGAATGGGTCGCCCGCTTGGCGCTGCTCGGCGATCGCCTTGACAGCGCCATTGACCGCCATCAGGTCGAGATGGCCGTCGTTGTCGTAGTCGAGCCAGGAGGTGCCGAAGCCAGTGCTCTTCCAGCTCGGATTGGCCAGGCCGCTGGCGGTCGAACGATCGAGGAACTGGCCATCCCCGTCGTTGAGGTAGAGGGTGTTGGTCTCGCCGTCGAGGTGCGTGATGAAGAGGTCTTCGTCGCCGTCGCGATCGAAGTCGGCAGCGTCGACGCCCATGCTGGCCTCGGCGCGGCCATCGGCGTTGACGGCGCAGCCGCGCAGCAGACCTTCCTCCGCGAAGCGCCCACCGCCGCGATTCATCCACAGGAAATTCATGCTGCCGTCATTGGCGACGAACAGGTCGGTGCGACCATCGTGGTCGAAGTCCGTCGCCACCACGCCGAGGGCGGCGCCGGCGGCGCCGGAGAGACCCGCCTCGGCGGTGATGTCTTCGAAGGTGCCGTCGCCGCGATTGCGCAGCAGGCGATCGGGCTCGGCGGGGTAGGAGGTCGGACCGCAGTAGTCGCGCTTGCCCGCGGCGTCGAAGCAGGGGACTTTCTTGGCGAGCTGGAAGGCGACGTAGTTGCCGATGTAGAGGTCGAGGTCGCCATCGCCGTCGGCATCGAAGAAGGCGGCGCTGACACTCCAGCGGGGGTCGTCCGCACCGGCCCGCTGCGTGACCTCCTCGAAGGTACCGTCGCCGCGATTGCGCCACAGCTGATTCGAACCGTAGTTGGTGATGTAGAGGTCGCGATCGCCGTCGCCGTCGTAGTCGCCGCTGGTGGCCCCCATGCCGTAACCGGTGGCCTTCGAGAGGCCGGCCCGATTGGTGACCTCGACGAAGCGCAGCCGGCGGGAACCGTCCGGCAGAACCTCGAGGTCGTTGCGGAACAGGCGGTCACTCGGTCGGGGCGAGGGCGGGGAGGCGGAGCCCAGGGTCGTTCCTTGAACCAGGTAGACGTCGAGGTCGCCGTCGCCATCGAAATCGATCAGCGCACCGCCTGAACCGGCGATCTCCGGGAAGTGGAACTCCCCGCTGGCGCCGGTCGTGTGGACGAAGGCGAGGCCGCTGTCGGCGGCTTCGCGGAAGCTCCCTTCGCCCTGGGCGGCGGTCGGCGGTGCGACGAGAAACAACCCCAGAAGGGCCGTCATCGCGGCGGCCTCGAAGGTCGCTTCGAGCTTGTTGGGGAGGGGCTTTGGGGTCATGGTTCCGGGCGACTGAGCGCCAGCGATGGTACCACGGAGCGGGTGGCGGGAGACCCGGGGAAGGATCACCTCGGAAGCCGGCTCGGGGCTCCGGAAGGCGACGCCGGTCGGGGCCCGCCGGGCTATCCCGAAGGCGGTTATCATCGCGCCATGAGCAGCCGCCTCGAACAGCAGATCGAGTTCATTCTCGAGATCGACCGTCTCAAGTCCATCCTGCGCCAGACCACCCTGACGGACGACTCCCGGCGCGAAAACTCGGCCGAGCACTCCTGGCACATCGCCCTGATGGTGTTCGTTCTCGCCGAGCATGCGGTCGGTGAGGACCTCGCCCTCGATCGCGTCATGCAGATGCTGCTGGTGCACGACCTGGTGGAGATCGACGCCGGCGACACCTTCTGCTACGACGCCGAGGCCAACCGCGACAAGGAAATTCGCGAGCAGCGCGCCGCCGATCGCATCTTCGGCCTCCTACCGCCGGACCAGGGGGAACGCCTACGCCGCCTGTGGGACGAGTTCGAGGCCGGCGAAACGCCCGAGGCGCGCTACGCGGTGGCCCTCGATCGCATGCAGCCGATGCTCCTCAACCTGGCGTCGGAGGGCTCCTCCTGGCAGCGCCACGGCATCCGCCGGCAGCAGGTGGTGGAGCGCAATCGGCCGATCGGCGATGGCGCACCGGCCCTCTGGCGCTATATGGAAGAGCGTCTCGCGGCGGCCGTGCGCGACGGCCTCCTCGAAGAATGAGGGGCCATCGGCGTGCGGCCGGGCCGGCCCCTTCTTTTCTTGGATTCTGCTACTTGAACAGCCGGAACCAGAAGTTGAACAGCTTGCTGACTGTCGGCGTGAGCTTGCCGCGGTTCCACTGATCGGCGATCTTTTTCACCACTTCACCCTGGGTGGGGTAGGGGTGGATGACGCCGGCGATGGTGCCCAGGCCGATGCCGGCGGTGGTCGCCAGGGCGAGCTCTCCGATCATGTCGCCGGCGTGCTCCGCCACCAGGGTGGCGCCGAGGACCTTGTCGGTCCCCTTCTTGACGTGAACCCGCAGAAAGCCTTCCTCCTCGCCATCGAGGAGGGCGCGATCGACATCGTCGAGGGGCAGGGTGAGGGTGTCGACCTCGTGCCCTTGGTCCTTGGCCTCTTGCTCGTAGAGGCCGACGTGGGCGATCTCCGGGCTGGTGTAGGTGCACCACGGCAACACCAGGTCGCTGACCTTCTTGCGGCCGAAGAACAGGGCGTTCTGAATGACGATGCGAGCCATGGCGTCGGCGGCGTGGGTGAACTGATACTTCGACGCCACGTCGCCGGCGGCGAAGATGTTGGGGTTGCTGGTGCGCAGCCGGTCGTCGACCACGATGCCGTGCTTGTGGGCCTCGACTCCGGCCGCTTCGAGGCCGAGGTCGAGATTGGGGGCGCGGCCGGCGGCGACCAGGATGTGGTCGCCCTCGGCGCGGCCGGTGGCGGCACCACGCTGGTACTCGAGCACTTTGGTATCGCCCTCGACCTTGGCGCCGGTGATCGAGACCCCGAGCTCGAGCCGCACGCCGTCGCGGATCAGGGCCTGCTGCACGACCTCGGCAGCGTCGGCGTCCTCGCGGATCAGCACGTGATCGGCCATGTCGAGGAGGGTGACCTCGGTGCCGAAGCGGGCGAAGGACTGAGCCATCTCGCAGCCGATCGGTCCGGCGCCGAGGATCGCCAGTCGGCGCGGTAGCTCGGTGAGGCCGAAGAGGGTTTCGTTGGTCAGATAGCCGGCTTCGGCGAGGCCCGGGATCGGCGGCGCCGTGGCCCGCGCGCCGGTGGCGATGACCGCCTTGCGGAAGCGCAGCGTCTGACCCTCGACCTCGACGGTGTTGCGGCCGGTGAACTGCCCCTGGCCCAGGAAGACGTCGATGCCGGCGTCGCGGAAGCGAGCGGCGCCGTCGATCTTCGAGATGTCGGCGCGAATCCGCCGCATGCGCTCCATCGCCTGGGCGAAGTCGCCGGAGCCGTCGATGGCGGGAGCGCCGAAGCGCTCGGCGGCGGTGCGCACCTGGTGCCAAGCGCGGGCGGCGCTGATCACACCCTTGGAGGGCACGCAGCCGACGTTGAGGCAGTCGCCGCCCATCAGATGGCGCTCGATGAGGGCCACCCGGGCCCCCAGACCGGCGGCGCCGATGGCCGACACCAGGCCCGCCGTGCCGGCGCCGATCACCACCAGGTGATAGCGGTCCTTGGGCTGCGGATTCTTCCAGTTGGGCGGATGGACATGGCCGATCAGGCGTTCCGTATGCTGGTCGCCGGGGGCCATTTCAATGGTCTTACTCATCGCCCTCGACCTCCTCCGCCAGGGCCTGCTTGGCCTTCTTGGTGATGATTGCGGTCACCGCGATGGTGGCGACCAGTCCGACGCCCAGGAGCAACCACTCGGTGAGCCCCTTCTCTTCGGCGACGGCGCCGAAGACTTTGCCGTAGTAGACGTAGAGCAGGGAGCCGGGGAGCATCGCCAGCGAAGCCAGCAGGTAGGACGGGAACTTGACCTTGGTCAAGCCGAGGGCGTAGTTGCCGAGGCTGAAGGGGAAGACCGGCGACAGGCGTAGCAGGGCGACGATCTTGCCGCCCTCGCGGCCGATGGCGCGGTCGACGGCCTGGAAGCGGGGCCATTGGGCGATTTTCTTCTCGACCCAGCCGCGCGCCAGGTAGCGGGCGATCAGGAACGACAGGGACGATCCCAGGACGGCGCCGCTGAAGGCGAACAGGGTGCCGCGGGTCAGCCCGAAAATAGCGCCAGCGGATACCGTCAACAGCCAGCCCGGGAGGAAGGCGACGGTGGCCACGGCGTAGCCTAGGATGAAGACCACCGGCCCCCAAACGCCGAGGGTTTCGACCCAGCTGCGGAACTGCGTGATGTAGGCCTCGCCGTCGCGCGCCAGCCAGACGATGGCGGCGACGGCGCCGAGGGCGAGTATTCCCTTCCCAACGGTCTTCCAGCGCGCAGGGGCTGCAGCCGGGACCGATTCGATCTCCGAATTCGACATCAGTTCAATCTCCTCTCTGGAGAGCCCGCGGGCGAGCGCTCGCGGACTTCCCCCGTACCTACGGCCTTTTCCAGACGCTGGATCTGCTGGCCACCCATCGTAGCGGGCTTGTCGCCACCCTATCGCGGCTTTTCCGGAGATGCTTCGAGAATTCTCGAGATTCTGCAATTTTCTGCAGAGTGATCTCTGATCTCGAGTCAATATGCATTTTTTCTCTTGATTTGGATTCATTTCAGGACTATTCTCTGCGCGTTGATCGTTTGGCGGAGGTTGATGTGCAAATTCGAGAGGCAATTCAGCTTTGTGAGGAAGAGGGCGTCCGATTCCTCCGTCTGCAGTTCACGGACATCATGGGCACCCTCAAGAATGTCGAGGTGCCGAGCCGTCAGTTCGCCAAGGCTTTCGCCGGTGAGATCACCTTCGACGGTTCATCGATTCTCGGCTTCAGCCGCCTCGAAGAATCGGACATGCTGCTGTTGCCGGACCTCTCCACCCTCAAGCTCAATCCCTGGGAAAGCGAGGACGGATCGCGCGTCGCGCGGGTGATTTGCGACGTGCGTCTACCCGACGGCTCGCCCTTCGAGGGTTGCCCACGCTGGACCTTGAAGCGCCAGGTGGAGCGCGCTGCGGCGCGCGGGCTGCGCCTGGTTTGCGGCCCCGAGGCGGAGTTCTTTCTCTTCCCGCGCGACGACGCCGGTCGGACGTTGGTGGAGACGCCGGACGTCGGCGGCTACTTCGACCTCACTCCGGTCGATCGTGGCGAGCGCTGTCGGCGGGCCATTGTCGGCGAGCTCGAGACGATGGGCTTCGAGATCGAAGCGGCCCATCACGAGGTGGCGCCGGGACAGCACGAGATCGCCTTCCAGCACACCGACGCGGTGGCCTGCGCCGATCGCATCGCCAACTTCCGCTTCGTGGTCAAAAAGGTCGCCCTCGACCACGACCTCCACGCCACCTTCATGCCCAAGCCGATCTACGGCATCAACGGCTCGGGCATGCACATGCACCAGAGCCTGCTCGACGAGGCTGGCGAGAATGCCTTCTTCGATTCGCAGGCGGAAGGCCAGCTCTCGACCGTGGCGCGGAGCTACATTGCCGGCATCCTGCGCCACGCCGGGGCGATGGTGGCGATCACCAACCCCCTGGTCAACTCCTACAAGCGCCTTGTGCCGGGCTTCGAGGCGCCGGTCAATATCGCCTGGTCGGACCGCAACCGCAGCCCCTTGGTGCGGGTGCCGGCCCGTCGCGGCCCCTCGACGCGCTGCGAGGTGCGCATGCCGGACTCGGCATGCAATGCCTATCTCGCCCTGGCGGTGATGCTCGCCGCCGGCCTCGACGGCCTCGAGCAGGAGCTCGATCCGGGGCCGCCGGTCAACAAGAACATCTTCACCATGAGCCACCGCGAGAAGCGCCGTCTCAAGATCGACGTGCTGCCGGCGAATCTCTCGGAGGCCCTCGATGCGCTCGACAAGAGCGTGGTGATGAAGGACTCCTTGGGCGGCCACATCGCAGAACAGTATCTGGCGGCGAAGCGCCGCGAGTGGCAGGAATACATCTCCCACGTCCATCCCTGGGAGCGGGAGCGTTATCTGGAAGTTTCTTGAGGGGGCGCGGGTCCCCGAGGACTTTTTGACGAGAGAAGTTGAGAGGAGAGCGCGGCATGAGCACCAAGGCCTTCTTCGAGATGGCGAAGAAACACGGCGCCGAGATGATCGATCTCAAGTTCACCGACTTTCTCGGGACCTGGCAGCACTGCTCGTTCCCGATCGAGACCTGGGACGACGACACCTTCAAGGACGGCGTCGGCTTCGACGGCTCGTCGATCCGTGGCTGGCAGGCGATCAACGTCTCCGACATGCTCGCCGTGCCGGTGGCCGAGACCGCCAAGATCGACCCCTTCTTCGCCCGGCCCACGATCAGCGTGCTGGCCAACATCGTCGATCCGGTGAGCGGTGAGCAGTACACCCGCGATCCCCGCTTCGTGGCCCGCAAGAGCCTCGACTACCTCAAGAAGATCGGCCTCGCCGACACTTGCTATATCGGCCCGGAGCCGGAGTTCTTCATCTTCGACGAGGTGCGCTACCAGCAGAGCCAGCACATGGGCATGTACCAGATCGACTCCGTCGAGGGGGCCTGGAACACGGCCCGCATCGAGGAGCCGAACCTGGGCTACAAGCCGAGCTTCAAGGGTGGCTACTTCCCGGTCAGCCCGACGGACACCTACCACGACCTGCGCGGCGAGATGGTCTACAAGATGCGTGACCTCGGCATGATCGTCGAGGCCCATCACCACGAGGTCGGCACCGCCGGTCAGAGCGAGATCGACATGAAGGCGCTGCCGCTGCTCGACATGGCGGATCAGATGATGTGGTTCAAGTACGTCATCAAGAACGTGGCCAAGGCGGCCGGCAAGACGGTCACCTTCATGCCCAAGCCGATCTTCGAGGACAACGGCAGTGGCATGCACACCCACCTGTCGTTGTGGAAGAAGGGCAAGCCGCTGTTCGCCGGCAAGGGCTACGCGGGTTTGAGCGACATGGCGCTCCATGGCATCGGTGGCGTGCTCAAGCACGCCGACGCCCTGCTCGCCTTCGCGGCGCCGACTTCGAACTCCTACCGCCGCCTGGTGCCGGGCTTCGAGGCGCCGGTGAACCTGGTGATGTCGGCGCGCAACCGCTCGGCGGCAGTGCGCATCCCGATGTACAGCAAAACCCCCAAGTCGCGGCGCTTCGAGTTCCGCTGCCCGGACCCGACGGCCAACGGCTACTTGCTGTTCGCGGCCCTGCTGATGGCGACCCTCGACGGCATCGAGAACAAGATCGATCCCGGCGAGCCCCTCGACCAGGACATCTACGAGATGACGCCGGAGGAGCTGGCGACCTTCCGCAAGACGCCGGAAAGTCTGGAGGACTCCCTCGACGCCCTCGAAAGGGACCACGACTTCCTACTCAAGGGCGGTGTATTCACCGAGGACGTGGTCGAGACCTGGATCAGCTACAAGCGCGAGCACGAAGTCGATCCGCTTCGCCTGCGGCCGCATCCCTACGAGTTCGAGCTCTACTACGACAGCTAATCCTTCTTGGGCGAGGATTCGAGGCCGGCTTCGGGAAACCGAGGCCGGCCTTTGTCGTCTCAGGGTGCCTCGGCGCGACTCCCCGAGTGCTCGGGCCGCAGCAGGTCGTAGACCGTTTTGACCGGGGCGAAGGTCTTTAGCGGGACCTCCACGAAGATCGTGTTCCAGCCGGCCATGGCGCCGTTCCACAGGCCGGGGCGTTCGAGGGCGGTGAGGGTCCGGCCCTGGTGGCTCTTGGGAGCGACGAAGGCGGTGGCGGGATCGATGAAGCGCTCGAGGTCGAAGGGCCGGCCGTGGCGGTCGCGCACGGCGCAGGCCAGGTCGACGGGGTTGAAGTGGGTGCCTTCGGCGATCAGGTGCTTCTGATCGTCCGCCACCTGGGAGGCTTCGACGAGTTGCAGGGACGTGTGGCCGTCGGAACCTTGGACCCAGTAGGGACCGCCTCCGGGCTCGCCCTGGTTGCGCACCACGCCGCAGACCCGCAGCGGCCGGTCGAGCCGCTGTCGCATGGCTTCCGGATCGGCCGGCGCTTGCTGCCCGAGATCGTGCGCCACGACCTCCGTGGCGAGGCGATGATCGCCTGCGTCGAGGGCTTCGAGGGCGCCGAAGGCCCTCTCCTGGAGCTCGGCCAGGCGGCCGAGCAGGAGGCGCTTCCAATGCACCACCAGGCCGCTCTGCTTTGCCGGCACGACGTTGTCGATGTTCTTGATCGACACCAGGTCGCCACCGAGGTCGGCGAGGTTGACGATCAGGGCGCCGTGGCCGCCCGGGCGCAGCAGCAGGCGGCCATCGGCCTGGCGGAAGGGCTGGCCGCTGTCGTCGAGGGCGAGGGTATCGGTGGCGGGATGCTGCTGGGAGAAGCTCACCTCGATCGACTGACCGCTGGCTTCCCAGCGATCACGGGCCCCTGCGAGGAGGTTTTCGAAGGCCTCCTGGTGGTCCGCCTGGACGGTGAAGTGAACCCGCGCCCGGCCGCCTTCGTCGAGAGCGTAGGCGAGAGCCTCCGCGAGGTGCTCTTCGAAGGCCGTGGCCGGGCCACTCTCCCCGGGATGGAAGGGAATCAGGGCCTTCGGCTGACGGCCGAGGTCGAGGCCGCTCTCGCCGAGCAGTGCATCGAGGATCTGCCGGCGGTCGGCCCGAGGGTCGACCCTCGAGAACACCTCGCCCGCCAGGGGGAGACTCGGCAACTGTGTGAAGAACCGCTCGTCGTCGGCGCTGGCGCCGCCGCCCTCGCGCAGCTTCTGGAGACCTTGAAACATGCGGCTGGCGGCGCCGGACGCCGGCACCAGCTTGGTCACCCGGCCGGCCGCCGCGGCCTGCGAGGCGAGCCTCAGGTAGCGGCCCTGGTCGGCCTCGGCGAGGCGTTCGATGCCGTCGCCAAGGGTGCACGGGCGGGCCAGGCGGATCGCCGGTGGCGGTTGCCGTAGCAACCCCACCTGACGGCGCGCTTCGTCCTCGGAGATGCCGGCCGCAGCGAGCTGTTCGCGGTCGCCGGCGGTCAGCTCGAGGTCCATCATGTGGGCGTGGCGGCGGCGTTCGGGTAGATCGGTAGTCGCTCGGCGAGCTCGGCCAGAGTTTGGGCGCCGGCGTCGTCCTTCTGCGACAGGCGCGGTTCGCGAATCGGCCAGTCGATGGCGATCTCCGGGTCGTCCCAGCGGATGCTGATCTCGTCGTCCGGCCGATAGAGGTCGGTGCACTTGTACTCGACCTGGGCCGACTCGCCGATGACGCAGAAGCCGTGGGCAAAGCCCGGCGGAACGTAGAGCTGGCGGAAGTTCTTGTCGCTCAGTACGGTGCCGTACCAGTGGGCGAAGGTCGGTGAGCCGCGGCGGATGTCGACCGCGACGTCGAAGATCGCTCCCTCGACGGCCCGCACCAGCTTGCCCTGCGGATGGCAGCGCTGAGCGTGGAGGCCGCGCAGGATGCTGGCACCGGAGCGCGAGTGGTTGTCCTGGACGAAGGTGGCGTCGAGGCCGGCCTCGGCGTACTTGCCCTGGTGGTAGGTCTCGAGGAAGAAGCCGCGTTCGTCGCCGTGGACGACGGGCTCGAAGAGCAGAACCCCCTCGAGGTTGGTGGTGCGTACCTTCATGCGCCCGTTCCCAAGCGCTGGCGGCGGTAATTGCCGGACTGGATGTCCTCGCACCAGGGGCGGTGGTCGAGGTACCAGCGTACGGTGGCGTCGAGGCCGCGGTCGAGGTCGTAGTGGGTGCTCCAGCCGAGCTCGCGGCGCGCCTTGTCGTCGTCGATGGCGTAGCGCTGGTCGTGGCCCGGCCGGTCCTGGACGAAAGTCTTGAGGTCGAGGTAGGCCGACACCCCACGCGCCTCGAGGGCGGCGTTGTCGGCGGCCGGTGCGTAGCGCTCGAGAGCCTGGCAGATGCCGTCGACAATCTCGAGATTGGTGCGCTCGCTGCGCCCGCCGAGGTTGTACTTCTCGCCCGGCTGGCCCTTTTCGAGGGCGGCCAGCACGCCATCGCAGTGGTCGTCGACGTAGATCCAGTCGCGCACGTTGCTGCCGTCGCCGTAGATCGGCAGATCCTTGCCTTCGAGGGCGTTGAGGATCATCAGCGGGATGAGCTTCTCGGGGAACTGATAGGGGCCGTAGTTGTTCGAGCAGTTGGTGATCAGCGCCGGCAGCCCGTGGGTCTCGTGGTAGGCCCGCACCAGGTGATCGGCGGAAGCCTTCGAGGCGGCGTAGGGCGAGTTGGGGGCGTAGGGCGTGGTCTCCGAGAACAGGCCGGTGGGGCCGAGGCTGCCGTAGACCTCGTCGGTCGAGACGTGCAGAAAGCGGAAATCCTCGGGGGCGCCTTCCCGGTGGTACCGACGGGCCCCTTCGAGGAGCTCGAAGGCGCCGACGATGTTGGTCTGGATGAAGTCGCTGGCGTCGTCGATGGAGCGGTCGACGTGGCTTTCGGCGGCGAAATTCAGAATCGCCGTCGGCCGGTAGTCGGCGATGATTTGGCCCACCGTGGCGCGGTCGGCGATGTCACCCTCGAAGAAGGTGTAGTTCGGGCTTTCGTCGCAAGCCTCGAGATTGGCCAGGTTGCCGGCGTAGGTCAGCTTGTCGAAGACGACCACGCGCCAGTCGCCGCGGTCGAGGACGCGCCGGACGAAATTGGAGCCGATGAAGCCGGCCCCTCCGGTCACGATCATGGTTCGCATAGTGTCTAAAGTCCTCCGGCTGGGGATCTTGGAAAGGTCTCTTTCGAGCGGGGCGTAGTATAGCGAGCGATCGAACCGGCGGCGCCTTCGGTTGGGCCCGCCGCACCACCGACGACGGCGCCTGACGTACAATCTGCCCGCCACCCTGCGCCGCCACGAGCCGCGGAAGAAATCCCTTGAGCCTGCTGCAAGTCATCCTCCTCGCCCTGGTCCAGGGAATCACCGAGTTTCTGCCCATCAGCTCCTCGGCGCATCTCATCCTGGTGCCCTTGTTTCTCGACTGGGCGGACCAGGGGCTGTCGTTCGATGTCGCTACCAATACCGGTACGTTGCTGGCCGTCGTGCTGTATTTCCGCCGCGACCTGGCGCAACTGGTGCGGGGCTTGCTGGCCGAAGGGGGGGGCGATGTCGAAGGTCTGCCGGCGCGTCATTTTCTGCTCGCCTGGGCGCTGGCGACGGCGCCGGTCGCGATCGCCGGCTTCCTGCTCGCGGATCAGGTGGCGACGGTGGCGAGGGACCCGCGGGTGATCCTGGCGACGACTGTCGGCTTCGGGCTGGTCCTGGCCCTGGCCGACCGCATCGGCCGTCGCGATCGCCGCCTCGCCAGCCTCGCTCTGGTCGACGCCTGGTGGATCGGGCTGGCCCAGGCGATCGCCCTGATTCCGGGAACCTCGCGCTCCGGCATCACCCTCTCGATGGCCCTTCTGCTGGGCTTCCGACGGCCGGCGGCGGCACGCTTCGCCTTTCTGATGGCGATTCCGGTGGGCATTCTGGCGGCGGCCTGGGACGGCCTCAAGATCGTCCAGGGCGAGGTCCCCCTGGCGGACCTTCCGAGCTTGGGTTTGGGCCTCCTGGTCGCTGCCGGGTCGGCTTATCTCACCATCGGCTGGCTGCTGCGCTGGGTCGAGCGCCAGAACCTGTCGCTGTTCGTGATCTATCGCCTGGTGCTCGGTGGGATCATTGCCGTGGTCTTGCTGTGAGCCGCCGATGACTCGAAAACCGGTGAGCTGGCGGGCGCGGCTGCTGTTGCTCCTCGGCTCCCTGGCGGCTTCCCTGGGAGTCGCCGAGTTGGGTCTGCGGCTGACCGCCTTCGATCTCAATCCCAGCCCCCACTTTCGCTACCACTCGCGCTACGGCTGGACCCTCGACGCGGCGACCCGCTGCCGCGACGACGACTGCATCGATGGCGTGGCGGCGGACGGCTTTCGCCATCCCGACCGGGGCGAGGCGGCGAGCCCCGAAGGCACTGCGGCGGCGCCGGCCCGAGCCAAGGCGCCGGGCAGCCGGCGGCTCGCCATTCTGGGGGATTCCTACGCCCTCGGGGCGGCCTATCCGCGACATCAGACCTTCGCCGGCCTGCTGTCCACCTGGCTGAGGGACTCGGGCGAAGACTGGGAGGTGCTCAACTACGGCGTCTCCGGCTGGGGGACGGCGCAGCAGCTGTTGGTGCTCGAGCATCAGGTGCTGGCTCTCGAGCCGGACATCGTCGTGCTCCAGGTGCTGCCCTTCAACGACCTGTGCAACAACAATCTGCGGCAGATCTACACCTGCGGCCGGCAGGATTTCCACCGTCCCTATCTGGTCCATCGTGGCGACGGTCGTCTGGGTCGCAGCTGGGCCAACCCTAGGCGGGCGTCCCTACGCCGCGCCTCGCGGCTCTTCGGCTTGGTCGAAAACCAGTGGCTGCGCGGTCCCGAGGCGCGGCTGGGGGTGTTCGATCCGCAACTCGGCGATGGTCGGCGCCGGCGCTCCCTGGAAGAGGTCTGGGCCGCCGGCTCCGGGCTCGAGTTCCAGAGCAACCTGTATTCCCTGATCCCCGAGGCGCGGCAGCCCAAGGCGGTGCGCGAGGGCTGGCGGGTGACGGAGGCGATCTTCGAGCGCATGGCGGAGCTGCTCGCCGAGCGAGACATTCCCTTTTATGCCGTCGTCGTTCCCTTTCCGGGAACCTTCGAGACCGTCTGGCTCGATCGCAAGGGGGCTGCCGGAGACTGGCCCCAGGCTCGCGACGGCGTCGAGCTGGTGCCCGACTACGGCACTCGCCGGGTGGAGCGGGAGCTGCGCAGCTTGGGGGCCGAGGTGATCGCGTTGCGCGACGAGATCCTGGCCGGTGAGCTGGCGCCGCGCGATTACTACTATCCGCCCAACCGGGTGCGGGACCGCCACTTCAACAGTCAGGGCCATCGGGCGGTGGCGAGCCTGCTGCTCGAGTCCCTGCGGCGGGCCGAGCTCACCACCGCGGCGCCTCCTTCCGCGGTCCCTTGGAAGGTCGATCTACTCAGTCCAGAGGCCCATCCCCTGGCGGCCCGGCGACTGTGGAACCTCTGGCGGCGCGCTGAGCACTACGGTGGGGCGCCAGACATGCGGGTGGTCTTCGAGGCCGACGGCGAGCGCCCGCTGAAGCTCGAGTTCGACCTCGAGAGTCTGCGGCCGGAGCTGCCCGTGCGCCTTGTCTTCAACGACGAGAAGGTGATGGCCGGGCGCTACCTGGCCGTCGGTGATCGGCTTCAGCAGGTGCTGGAGCTGGAAACCCGACCGGGCCGCAACGAGCTGATCTTCCGCCTCGGTCGGCGTCTGCCCGAAGGCGAGCTCTGGACGGTTCGATTCCGGCGCCTGCAGTTGGCTCTGGAGTGAAGAAAGTGGAGTTTCGGGGATGATCCTTTCAGCAGGTCTGTGATTTTTCTATATTGACACGTTGCTATTCATTCTGGTACTGTTCTTCTCGACGGGGAGGTAACCCTCCTCTCATCCCTCCCAACGAGGAGCGCACAAGGCGCTCCTCTCTTTTTTTGTCCTCGAAGAGCCTGAGACCGTCCCTACTTGCCGAGTAGGCTGCTCTTGAAGTCGGCGCTCGGCGGCTCGGCGCCGATCCAGCTCGCGAACAGGGCGTCGGCGAAGGTCTTGCCGGCCACCACTCCCTTCTCCTGACCCTTGACCTCGATGCGGGTGCCGTTGCTCGGCGAGTAGGAAAACACCATGGTGTCGCCCTTTTCGACGTCTTCCATCCACTGGCAAAGGTCCTCGAACTGACCCTTCAGCTCGGCCGAAGGGTTGCTGTTGTTGGCCGCCAGGCTGTCGTTCCAGGCGCCGCAGATGGAGCCCGAGCCGACACTGCGCAGGAAGTGCATGTCGAGGCGGCGGGCGCCGTCGGTCGCCAAAATCTGCTCGGCCGAAGAGCTCTTCTCGGCGAGATAGAGCCCCGCGACATAGACCTTGATGAACAGCCGGGTGCGCAGGCCCATGCCGTTCAGATCGAGGGTCTCGCCTTCCACCTGGACGGTCTCCGGCAGGGTCACGCCGGCGAGCTTGCCGGCCTGGGCCGGCAGGGCGAGGGTGAGGGCGATGAGGGCGCAAAGGAAAGCACGACGCATGAGGCTTCCTCCTGGGCGGTCGCGCGGGGCGAGCGGCCCGACAGCCCGCGACCCTCGCGGTGAGGGTTCGGGACCATGATCGAAGCGGCGCTGGGGCGCGGATCGTCGCCGCTGCACCCCGGCCGGGTGAAGTCTGAGTTTAACCGGGCCTCGGTGGCGACGAACTCGGCACGCCGTCCGACGTAGAATGCGCCGGAGCCCCGGGAGTGAACGAACAGAGCCCTTGGAACGAAGATGCCGAGCTGGTGGCGGCCGCCCGCGCAGGATCGCAGGAGGCCTACCGGCAGCTCCTGCTGCGTTTTCAGCGTCCGGTCTACAGCCTGATCGCTCGCATGGTGCGGGACCCGGTGTTGGCGGAAGATCTAGCGCAGGAGACCTTCGTCAAGGCATTCCGCAAGCTCGACCGATACGATCCGCAGAGAAAGTTCTCGAGTTGGCTGTTCAAGGTTGCGCACAACACCACCCTCGACCACATGCGCCGGCGGAGCCTGGCGCTGGTGGCGTTGGAGAACCCGTCACCGGACGAAGCCGATCTGGCGAGCGTTTTGGTCGACGACAGTCAGCGGGCGCCGGACGAGCTGGCGCAGCGCGGGGATCTCGCCCAGGCGTTGGAATCGGCGGTCGGGGCGTTGCGTTCGGAGTATCGCGAGATCGTCGTTTTGCGCTACCAGGAGGGGCTGGCCTATCAGGAGATCGCGGAGATCACCGGGCTTCCCATGGGGACGGTGAAAACCCATCTCCATCGGGCGCGCAAGGAGCTGATGGCGATCCTCCAAGGGCAGGGTTGGGGGCACGAGGGCATCGTCTCGTGAGCTTCCGGCGAAACCCGCGTCCCGGCGCACCCGTAGGGCTCGGTGGAGAGGACTGAAGAGCGATGACGAGACGACACACTCCAGCACCGGACGCTCTCGAGCGCTGGCTGGCCCACGAGGCCGCCGATCGCCGCGGGCAGGCCGACGAAGCCTTCTTCGAGGTCTTCGCGGCGTTGCCGATGCTGGCGCCACCGCCGGGGTTCACCGACCGGGTGTTGGCGGCGGCGGTTCCCCGGCGGGTGCGCTGGCACCTGCCGCTGGTCGCTTGTCTGGTGCTCTTGGGACTCGGCACCGGGCTCTTGCCCGCCGTGCTGAAGCAGGTTTCGACCCGGGTCACCTTGGCCGGTGTGGTCGACGGTTTCAGCGCTTTGGTGGTTTCCATGGCCCGTTGGGTGGCAAGTGCCGTCGACCTGTGGGAGGCGGCGGCAGGATTCTCGAGCGCCATCGTCGCCTTGACCGAGGCGCCGCCGGTGGCGGCGGCTCTGGTCGCGATGTTGGTGTTGGCGGCCGTTGCGCTCCGCATGCTCGCCACTCTGATTGCCAATGAGAGGAGTTGGTCTCATGTCGGTACTGCATAGTTCCGTTCCGCACCGAGGAGTGCGGACGTTGTCGTGCTTTTTGTTGCTGTTCGCCCTGGCGGCCTCGCTCTCGGCGCAATCGCAGGCGGTCGAGGCGCCGCTCTCCGGTGCCGCGACGGTCGAGGTCTTCGAGGCCCTACCGACCCGCTCGGGGCTGCTGCTGCGGCCGCGCGCCGACGACGCCTCGGTGCGCGCCATCGAGATCATCGGCGACCAGGTGGCGATCGATGGCGAGGATGTCGATCGCGACGAGCTCGAAGAGCGTCTCGGTCCCCTCGCCGCGCCGGTCCTCGAGCTCCTCGGCCAGTCGCCGCGCGAACGGCGAGTGACCCTTGGCCTCGAGTCGCCGCCGGCGCCGGAGCCGTTGGCTGAAGCGGCCGCGGTGCCGGTCGAGGCGGACGAAGAGGAGGTCGCCGCCGCCGACGAACCGGTTGTCGACGAAACGTCCGAGAGCGATCGCGATGCGGTGGTGCGGGATCGCGATCGAGAAGGTTCGCGGCGCTCGTCCCGAGTCGACCTCGGCCAGCGAGTGAGCCTGGGCAGCGGCGTCAAGGTGCGCGCCGAAGAGTATGCCGAGCAAGCCATCGCGATCGGTGGCAAGGTCACCGTCGATGGTGAGGTCGAGCAGGATGTCCTCGCCGTGGGTGGCTCGGTCCACGTCGACGGCCAGGTCGGCGGCGAAGTGGTGTCCGTCGGCGGCTCGGTCTATCTTGGCTCCGATGCCGATGTCGAGGGCAACGTCACCAGTGTCGGTGGCCGGGTGCGGCGCGAGAGCGGCTCGCAGGTCGGCGGCGTGGTCTCCGAGGTCTCGATGGCGCGCTTCTTCGGCGGCAGCGGCTTCTCGACCGACTTCGACCGCGAAGAGCGCCGTCACAGCTACAGCGGTCGTTCGCGGCGCTTCGGGGACTTCTTCGGCCAGGTGCTGTGGGCCTTCTTCGTCACCATCTTGGTCTGGATCTGCGGCATCGTCGCCTCACGACCTCTCGAGCGGGTCGAGCAGAAGTTGCGCACCGAGCCCGGACAGTCGGCCCTGGCCGGTTTCCTGGCGGAGATCCTGATCGTGCCCCTGGCGGTGGTGGCGGCCCTGATCTTGGTGATCTCGGTGATCGGAATCCCGCTGTTGGTCTTGCTGCCGGTGGTCGGTTTCCTGTTCGCCATCGGCATGCTGTTCGGCTACGCCGCGTCGGCGCGCTGGCTCGCAGATCGTCTCGCCGAGCGCTTCGGCTGGAGCCTGGGCAGTGGCTTCAAGGCCTGTCTGGTGGGGGTCGGAGCCCTGCACATCTGGATGATCCTGGGGACCTTCCTCTCCTTCCTGGGAGGTCCGGCAGAGTTCTTCGGCATCATCTTGATCTTCTTCGGAGCGGTGGTGCAGTACATCGCCGTGACCGCCGGCCTCGGGGCCGTCATCCTGACCCGCTTTGGCGCCGGACCGAAGGCTTCGACGGCGGTCACCGCACCGCCGATTCCGCCCGTGCCGCCGCCCTTCGAGCCCCTGTCACCGATCGCGCCACCGGAGGACGACCTGTTCAGCACTTCCGAAGGCGATAGAGGCGACGATGACCCGGACGACGATCCGCCATCGGACGAACCGCCGCCTCGGGCCGAGCCGTCCGACGACGGGTCGGAGTCCACGGCGGTGGGTGAAACGGACCTCGGCTCGGGCGGCGACGACCCGCCGGAGAAGGGAGACCCCGACGACGGGACTTCCGGGGCCGAAGGCTCGGAGGCCGATCCGTCACCTGGAGATGGCGAGCCCGCGGAGGAAGAGGGCGACGATCGCCGTTCCGACTAGGGCAACCTCCCACCCGCTCGCTGCTGCCAGGTCGTAGGTCGCCGAATCGGCGGCCTCGGCCTTCGGTAGTTGGAGGATCAAAAGAGCCGCGCTACGCGCGGCTCTTTTTTTGTTGGGCTGAAACTCGACGTCGAGGGTCATCTCGGCCGGCGGTCACCGACTTGCCGTGGCGCCGCCACCTGATGTTTCCGGGCATCGGCGAAGTTGGAACCCGAACGGGAACGGTGCGATGGCCGAAAAGATTCTTCAGCGCGGGTGGCACGGTTGGAAGGTGCCCCTTCCCCTTCTCGAGCCGCGGCGCCGCCGGGTGCTGGCGCGTCTGGTCTTGTCTCTCTTCGGTCGGCGCATCGAGGTCGAAGGTGCCGAGCGTCTGAACGGCGTCACCGGGCCGGCGATCTTCGTCTTCAACCACAACAACAGCTTCGAGACGTTGGCGGTGTCGGCGGCGCTGCTCAAGCTGCGTCGCGGTAGGTCGGTGCACTTCGTGGTCGATTGGATGTTCCTGCAGATTCCGGTGCTCGGCTGGCTGCTGCGGCAAGGCGATCCGGTGCCCGTCTACGGCAAGCGGGCGCGCTGGGGACTCTGGGAAGAGTACCGGCAGGCTCATCGTCACGACTCGGTGGTGGAAAGCTGTCGGCGGAGGCTGGCGTCGGGGGCATCCGTCGGACTGTTCCCTGAAGGCACCCGCAATCGCAATCCGCGGGCCCTGCGACGGGGCCGCCCCGGCATCGCCCACCTCATTCTGCAGACCGCAAACCCGGTTGTCCCGGTCGGTCTCGAGTTTCCGGCTGCCCGTCGTCTCGGCCGGATGCCCAAGGTCGGTCGCCTTCAGGTTCGGATCGGCGCTCCTCTGGACTTCGCTGAAGAGCGGCGTCGGGTTGCTGGGGCCGACAAACCGGCCAGCTCCCTGACCCGTGCCGTGGTGCATCGCGTTATGGACCGACTGGCGGACCTGAGCTCGAAAAGCTATCCCTTCGCGGATCCGTTCCGCGAAACCATCTGCGATCCCAATCCAGGGAGGTCATCATGAGTCGTCGAGAAGTCTCGGTGGTCAAGATCCTCAACCCGTCCGATCGGGCGGACGCCGTGGCCGTGGTGGAGCAGGTCTTTCAGCAGGAGAAGCAGTGGATTCGCCGCGCCGACGACGAGATCCCGCGCGACCTCGAGAGCAATGTCCGGTCGTCGTGGTTTCTGTGCCGCGTCGGAGATGAGCCGGCGGGGGTGATCCGGTTGTTCTACGATCCGCCCCTCGAGGCGCCGCCGGAGCTCGACTTCAAGTTCGAACGCGATATCGACTTCGATCGGGTGCTCGAGGGACGACGGTTCGCCGACATCGGTCGCTTCATGATCCTTCCCAAGTACCGGCGGCGCATCGAGGTGGCTCTGCAACTGATGAAGGTAGCGGTGGCGGAGACCGTCGAGCGCGGCTATACCCACTTCATCACCGATGTCTTCGAGAGCGATCCCCACTGTCCCCTCGACTTCCATACGCGGGTGCTCGGCTTCGAGCGCATCGGTACCCATCGCTATGGCGAGCTCGACTGCAGCAGCGTGCGGATCATCCTGGTGCTCGATCTGGCGCGCGCCTACCACCGCCTGGCGCGCCGGCGTGATCGGGTCTTTCGCCAGGTGGTCGCTGGCATGCAAGAGAGCTTCGAAGCTCTGCCCGTCGCCCCGGCGTTGTAGGTCCGAGGGGCTGACAGCGGCTCCGCCTCGGGGAGCCGCTGCACCCCTTTGCCGGGGCGGCCTTCATGAGCCGCGATGGCAGGCCTGGCAGGAGATGTCCTGGCTGCCGTTGCCAAATAGTCCCGGCGGATCGTCGGCAGGATCGTCGTTGGCGTAGAGGCGGCCGTAGAGCTCTAGGTTGGCGAGGCGATCTTCGACCTCCTCGCGATAGGGCCAGCGCTCGAAGGACTCGGTGGCGCGGGTGGTCAAGAGCAGCTCATGCGAGCGCTCCTGATGGCCCGCCTTGAGCTCGTAGTCGGCCCAGAAGGTCAGAAACCCCTCGACGTTGTGCGGCCAGTGGGGCCGGTTTTGGGCGCTCGGGTCGTCGCCATCGAGGTCGGCCCGTTGGCCGGCCAGGCGGAGGGCCTCGAGCCCGCGTTGGAAGGCCGGGCTCGACACCGGCTGATCGAAGCCGAGCAGCGCCATCGTGAAGGAATGAAAGACCGGATCCTCCCGATAGGCCGCCTCGAGCTCGCCGACCAGGGCCTTCTGCTCGTCGCCGGTGGCGAGGAAAAGGCGCGCCGGTACCAGCCAGCTCGGGATGCGGCGATCCTCCGGCAGGCTCTCGGCGGCCATCGCGAGAAAGCGCTCGGCGAGCAGCAGATGCTCGATGGTGCGTGGGTCGGCGCGGCTCCCTTCGGCCGCCAGCCAGAGGTGGTTGAGGCCGAGGAGGAGCTGGGTGCGGCCATCGTCGCGATCTCGCAGCCAGGCCAGCGTCAGCGTCGGCAGTGCCGCTTCGGGCTTCTCCGGACGCTGAACGAAGGCGGTGAAGAAGGCTTCCTCGGCGCTGGCGGCGAGCTTGGATCGCGTCTCGTCCTTGCCGCCGGCCGGAAAGGCCAGGGCGGTCGTCAGCAGGAAGGTGGCGAGCATCGCGGCGCCGAAGCGGCGATCATTCACGGAGCCACCCCCGCCAGCCGCTCGATGGTCCAGGTGATGTCGCCGGCGGCGCCGCCGAGGAAGCCGGAAAGGTCGACCACCGTCAGCATGACGGCGTCGGCGGGTTCGAAGGAGCCCGAGTCCGGCACCTCGGTTTGGTGCGGGAAATGGCTCAGCTCTTCGAAGGCCAGGCGGCTGGTGCGACCCTTGCCGATGCGCACCTGGAAGGGCGGAAAGGCGTAGACCAAGCCGTCGCCGTCCTGCAGCGTGATCTGCAGGGTGCTGGTTCGGCTGGCGTGGGTGGTCACGGCGAGATGGTCGAGTCCTTCGAGGGTCCCGGCCGGCACGATCAGGGAGGCGCCCGCCGCCTGGCCCGGCTGGATCGCAAAGCTGACCTCGAGATTTTGATCCTTGGAAGTGGCTTCGACGCCTTCGGCGATGTCGTGCCAGCGGAAGGGCTCGGTGCCGTCGGTGGGTAGGATCACGCCCTCGACGGTGCGCTCCAGGGGTGGCAGGGAGGCGGCGATCTCGGCGAGCTGAGGCGGCTGAGCGTCGATCGAGAGGCTGAAGACGATGCAGGCGGAAAGGCCGAAGCCGAAGAGGCGATTCATGGAGTGTCTCCTTTGATGACTCGTCGGCGCCGGTATCGGCGGCGACGTCGAGGGCAAGCCTAGAGAGTCCGGGCGGCGAGCACATGTGCCGGAAGTCGCCTGCCGGAGCCATGACCTTTGGCACATGGTCGGCGTCTTCGGCGGGACCTATACTCCGGCCATGCCCGGAGACGCGCGCCATCCCGAGAGCCCCTTGATGCGGTTGACCGGCCTGTTGACCTGCGTGGTGGCTGGCTTGCCCGTCTGGGCCGTTCTGGTGCGTCATCCGGAGCACCTCACGGAGCCCAACATCCTGCTGTGGATCGCGCTGGTGTTGGTCAACGTGGGCAGTTTCTGGCTGGTTTCCTCCTGCTGGGTGGAGCGTCGCAGCAAGTGGATCGCCTGGACTCTGCTGGCGATCCAGACCGCCTCGGCCCTCGGCATGACGGTGGCGGTGGCCAATTCGCTGCACGGTGTGCTGCTGGTGATCATCGCTGCGGTTGCGGCGGAGGTCCTGCCCTTGCGCTGGGCGCTGACCTGGCTTTTCGGACAGACGGCGCTGATGGCGGCCATTTTGTTGCCCAGTCAGGGGCCGGTCGAGACGGCCACGGTGTTCGGGGCCTTTCTCGGCTTCGAGCTGTTCGCCCTCCACTCGACCCTGGTCGCCCTGCGCGAGCGTCAGGCGCGGGAGGAGCTGGTGCGCGCCCACGGCGAGCTGCTCTCGACCCGCCGCCTGCTCGGGGACACCAGCCGGGCCGCCGAGCGCCTGCGCATCTCTCGCGAGCTGCACGACGTCATGGGGCACCGCCTGACCGCCCTCAGCCTCAACCTGGAGGCGGCACGCCACAGCACGCCGGCGGCGGCGCCGGAGCAGCTCGCCAAGGCCCAGAGTCAGGCCAAGCAGCTGCTCGGAGACGTGCGGCGGGTGGTGACGACCCTACGCCAGGAGCCGACGGTCGATTTCTCGCGCGCGCTCGCCGCCCTCGGCGAGGGCATCGATCAGCCCGCCATCCACCGCCAGGTGCCGGAGGGCTTCACCATGGACGATCCGGAGCGGGCCCACACCCTGCTGCGCTGCGCCCAGGAGGCCCTGACCAACTGCTTGCGCCACGCCCGGGCGCGCAACGTTTGGCTGACCCTCGAGCCGCGCGCCGACGAGGTCGAGCTGCGGGTGCGGGACGATGGTCGTGGCGCCCGAGCGGTGAGCGAGGGACACGGCCTGGCCGGTATGCGAGAGCGCCTCGGGACCCTCGGTGGCCGCCTCGAAGCCGCCACCTCCCCGGGGGCAGGCTTCGATCTCCGGGTTTCGATGCCGGTGACCGGGTGATTCGGGTCTGCCTGATCGACGACCAGACCCTGGTGCGGGAGGGCATCCGAACGCTTCTCGGCTTCCTCGACGACATCGAGGTGGTGGCCGAGGGCGAGGACGGTGAAGGTGCCGTCGAGCTGATCCGAGAGCAGGCGCCGGATGTCCTGCTGCTCGATCTGCGGATGCCCGGCAAGGACGGTCTCGACGTCCTCGCCGATCTGCGGGCCGCCGAGCTTCTCCCACCGACTCTCGTGCTCACCACCTTCGACGACGATGCCGCCGCCCTCGAGGCCATCCGCCGTGGCGCCCGCGCCTTCCTGCTCAAAGACATCTCCCTCGAGCGTCTGGCGGAAGCGATTCGCACCGTCGCCGGCGGCGGCACCCTGATTCAGCCAGCCCTCACCGAGCGCATCCTGCGCACCGCCGGCGATGCCGACTGGAGCTTTCCGAGCCTCGACCCGCCGGACCCCTTGACCGAGCGTGAAATCGAAGTGCTGCGCTTCCTGTGTGGTGGCTACAGCAACAAAGAGATTGCCGATGCCCTCGGCGTCGCCGAAGGCACGGTCAAGAACCACCTCTCGAACATCCTCTCGAAGCTCGGCGTGCGCGACCGCACTCGAGCCGTGCTCAAGGGCCTCGAGCTGGGCCTGATCTAGCCCGGCCTTCTCACCAGCTTTTCGCTGCGAGTCCGTTTGTCCCCGAATCTGCTTCGTTTTTCGTCGCCTGCTCTCCTCGCAGTACGTCGAGTACGGCGGCGGCGTGTCAGCGACGGATGCGTTGCATCTTCAAGAACCTACGGCCTCTCGCCAGGCAACCTCGTGGGAAGGCCGGGCTAGTCCGAAAGTCCTGTCGGGTTCTCTGGCAGTACGCGTTGACAGGGGTTCCTGTCGAGAGATAAATTATGCGTTATATAACTTGGGAGTTATGTCATGGACATCGACGCAACCTTCTCTGCCCTGGCCGATCCGACGCGGCGGGCGATCCTGGCGCGGCTGGCTGCCGGTGAGGTCGGCGTGATGGAGCTGGCCGAACCCTTCGCCATGAGCCAACCCGCCATTTCGCGGCACCTCAAGGTCTTGGAAACGGCCGGCCTGATCGTTCGCCGGGTCGATGGCGCCAGGCGACCGTGCCGGCTGGCTCCGAACGGCCTGGCACCGGTTCACGAGTGGCTCGAAACCCTACGGAGCGCCTTCGCCGCGAACTACGACCGGTTGGACGAGCTTCTGGCCGGCAATCTGGCTGGGGAAAAAGGAGACAGCCTTTGACCACGGAATCAAAACTGACCTTGGCCCTGGAAGGTGATCAGGGACTTCTGATCACCCGGCGATTCTCTGCTCCGCCGGAGGCGGTTTACCGAGCTCACCTCGAGGTCGAGCTGATTCGCCAATGGCTGCTGGGGCCCGATGGCTGGTCGATGACGGTCTGCATCAGCGACCCGGTGGTCGGGGGGCGGATCCACTTCGAGTGGAGCGACGGCCAGGGCGGTGACTTCTCGCTCACCGGGGAGTATCTCGAGCTCGTTCCGTTCTCCAAGATCGTGCACGTCGAGCGCATGCACCTGCCGGATCCGACGCCGGACAACCGGGTCGAAACCCGCTTCGAGGCAGTCGAGGGAGGCACCCTCGTGACCCTGCGCATGACCCTGCCCGATGCCGAGACGCGCCGAACGATGCTCGAATCGGACATGGAAAGTGGCATGAACGCGAGCTACGACAAGCTCGACTCGGCCCTCTCCGAGACCTAGCGCGGACTTCGCACCAACTTCCGCTGTGCCGCCGCAGCTCTCTGTCCTGCTGAGTATCGAACGGCTGCAGTCCAGCGACTCTTCGCCGAAAGATCCGGTGAGAAGGACGACCTAGTGTCGGAAGTGGCGCTGGCCGGTGAACAGCATGGTCATGCCGTGCTCGTCGGCGGCGGCGATGACCTCTTCGTCGCGCTTGCTGCCGCCGGGCTGGATCACCGCCGTGACGCCGGCTTCGGCGAGCAGGTCGAGACCGTCGCGGAAGGGAAAGAAGGCGTCCGAGGCGGCGACGGTGCCGCTGGTGGGAAGGTTTGCTTTCTCGATCGCCAGGCGGCAGGAGTCGACGCGGCTCATCTGGCCGGCGCCGATGCCGACGGTCTGGTCGCGACCGGTGAGGACGATGGCGTTCGACTTGACGTAGCGGCAGACGTTCCAGGCAAAGGCCAGGGCCTCGGCCTCGTCGGCGGTCGGTAGGCGAGTGGCGGCGCAGGTCCACTGCTCCGGATCTTCGCGCAGGCCGTCCGGCATCTGGGCCAGCAGGCCGCCGTCGATCGAGCGCAGCTCGATGCCGGTGGGGTGGGGCTCGTAGAGAGGGCACTCGAGGAGGCGCAGGTTCTTCTTGGCGGCGAAGACCTCGCGCGCCCCGTCGCCGAACTTCGGCGCCACCACCACCTCGACGAAGAGGTCCGCCATCTGCTCGGCGAGCTCCTGATTGGCGGGCCGGTTGAGGGCGACGATCGAGCCGAAGGCCGACACCGGGTCGGTTTCGAGGGCGCGCCCGTAGGCCTCGGCGATGCTGGTGCCGCGGCCGACGCCGCAGGGGTTGTTGTGCTTCAGGATGACCACCGTCGGCTCGTCGAAAAGGGCCACCATCTTGCGCGCCGCGTCGGCGTCGAGGAGGTTGTTGTAGGACAGCTCCTTGCCCTGCAGCTGGTCCATGCCGCCGAACAGGCCGGGCCCGCCGAGGGCGCTGTAGACCGCCGCCTTCTGGTGCGGATTCTCGCCATAGCGCGGCTCGAGCTCGCGGGTGGTGTCGAGAAAGAGGTGGGCCGGGAAGCGCGGCGCCTCGGTCTCTTCCTCGACCTGGCGCTCCATCCACTCGGCGATGGCGGCATCGTAGCCCTGGGTGTGGCGGAAGGCCTTGATCGCGAGTCGGCGACGCAGCGCCTCCGGCACGGCGCCCGACTGCTCGAGGGCGGCGAGCACCTGGGGATAGTCCTCTGGGTCGACCACCGGCGCCACCGACTGGAAGTTCTTGGCCGCGGCGCGCACCATGCAGGGGCCGCCGATGTCGATCATCTCGATGACCTGCTCGAAGCGGACGTCCTCGGCGGCGGCGGTTTCGCGAAAGGGATAGAGGTTGACCGCTACCAAGTCGATGGGCGTGATGCCATGCTCGGAGAGCTCGCCGGCATCGGCCGAGCGATTGCGATTGGCGAGAATGCCGCCGTGGATCTTCGGGTGCAGGGTCTTGACCCGGCCGCCGAGAATCTCCGGAAAGCCGGTCACCGTCGAGACTCGAATCACCGGAATCTCATGCTCTTCCAGAAACGCGGCGGTGCCGCCGGTCGAGACGATCTCGACCCCTAGCCGGTGGAGGCCGGCGGCGAACTCGGCCAAGCCCTGCTTGTCGGATACGGAAATCAGCGCACGGCGCACGGGTAGCATGTCGGCTCTCCTCGTCCGGAACCGGCGGCGTGGTGCCTCACCGGCCCGGGAGTTGGGGTCGAACGGAAATCGTCGTTCAAGAATATCGCCGAATCCCGTTCGGCGTCAGCGCGTCTCCCGCGGCAGGCGGAGAAGTCGCTTGCCGCCTTCCGGCAGACCGCGCCGAAAGTCGCCGCCACCGGCCTTTAGCCAGATGTAGCGCATCACCCGGGCGGCATCGTCAACGGCGTGGCTGAAGGCCAGGGACGCGACGCCGAAGGCGGTCGAGCGGTCGTCGAAGGACTTGCGACCGGAGCCGAACGAGATCCGGCGGTACTCGCGTCCCACCATCGGGTAGAGGTTGCGGCTACGGCCCAGGGCGGTGCGCGCCAGGCCGGTGGCGTCCGGCTCCTTTTCGAGGCCCGGCCGGAAGCCGTAGAAGATCACCGGCAGGCGGGGCTCGGCGCTCTCCAGGTAGCGGGCGAAATCGGCGAAGTAGCGACCTTCCTGAGGATCGGCGGTGGAGCTGTTGAGCGGGTTGTTGGCGTCGGCCATGTAATGGGCCACAATGCCGAGCTGATAGACGATTTCCTCGAAGGCGGCGTGGCGCTCGATCGCCTCGATGGCCGTCGCCACCTCCTGCGCGATGACCTCGTCGAGGCGGCCGCTGCCGTCCTGATTGGCGACGTGCCGCTGGGGATCGCCGTCCTGAAACGGCGCGAGGGCGCCTTCGCGCAGCTTCTGCGGGTGCTTGGCGATCTGGCGGGCGAGATCCGGCGGTGCCAGCCGCGCCGCCTCACGAGCAATCACCACCTGCGTGTCGGGCGTCCAGGCTGCAGCCGGCAGGGCGACGGCGAGCAGCGCGAAGAGGGTCAAAGCGGCAATGAGGCTCCACCGGGTCATGGCGCGATTCTAGCTTGTCAGGAGCGGTCCGGAACGACCGTCCGAGCCGCCCGACACCCGGCGGCGGCAACCCTTGACTCGCCCGATGCACCCTGGTAGAAAGCGGGTTCGCGGGGCGCCAGCCCCGAGTGCCCAGGTAGCTCAGTTGGTAGAGCACATGACTGAAAATCATGGTGTCGGTGGTTCGATTCCGCCCCTGGGCACCATTTCCTAAGTCACAGAATCAAAGCATCTCAGGAGCCTCGAGGCCTGTACTCGGGCTGCCCAAGCTTCGTCCTCTGCTGGCCTCATCGCCCGGCGCTATCATCGGGGACCGTGCAAGGCTATTGGCTGGGCTATCTGTTCGTGTCCTTTGCGATCGGCGTCGCGTGCTTCGGGGTTGCCCTGGCCGTGGCCTGGCGGCGGCGGGATGCCGTATCGCGGTGCTTTCTGGCGCTTTATGGCGCACTCAGCGTGATGGTGACGGCGTCGCTGTTGTCGGCTTTCGGTGAGACGGCACCAGGCGTGATCTCGGCGGCGGCGCAGCAGGTCTTCCGATACCTCGAGTCGATCGTGGGCCTCTATGGCGTCATGCTGACGCTGCCACTCCTGCTGCATCGGGTTTTTCGGGTCCGAGAGCCGCGCCGGGAGCGGGTTTTGGTCGGTGTGGTGGTGGCGACTCTGGTGCTGCAGCACCTCACCGAGTACGTCTTGGGCTCGACGCCCTGGGACGAGCGGGGCGACTGGCTCGAGGACGGCGTGCTGCTCGCCATCGTGGCTTACTCCCTGTGGTTGGTGGTGACGCGCTGGCGATCCGCTGAAGCCGAACGACCCCTCGCCGACCGCATTTCCCTCCTGCTGCTGATCGGCGTGCCAGGGTTTGTCTACGATCTTTTCTTGAGCGAGGGCTGGGGCTTGCGCTGGTATCCGCTGTGGTACTGCCTGACCAGCGTCGTCATGGTCTCGACCCTGGTGCGAGGGGAGGAGATCGTGAGCCCGCAGGCGGCCGATGGCTGGGGGCTGAGCGCTCGCGAGGCCGAGGTCGCCGACCAGGTGGCGCGCGGCCTCAGCAATAAGGACATCGCCACCACGCTGCACATCTCGCCGAACACGGTGAAGACCCATTTGCGAACGATTTTCGAAAAGGCCGGCGTGCGCTCCCGTTTCGAGCTGATCTCGCGGATGAGCCGATCTTCGGGGGCGAAACACCCGGAAGGATGAGGCGAATCACCCGTTTGGGCGATTGACCCAGGCGGAACGAGGTTCGAGGCTTCTGCCATCAACTTTCTGGAGGAGCCCATGTCTCGAATCATCCGAACAGTGAGAGTCCTGTCTATCGCCCTGGTTTCGATGACGGCCGCTTGGCCGCTGGCGGCGGCGCCCGCCGAAGAGGCCGTCCGGCCGCGAGTCTTGATCACCAATGACAACGGCATTGACGATCCCAAGCTGATCGCCCTCGCTCGCGCCTTTGCGCCGCGGGCCGAAACCTGGGTGGTGGCACCGGCCGAGGACCGTAGCGGGACCGGTGCGTCGCTGAGCTTTCCGCGCACCGGCGCCTTGGCCGTGGAGCGGCGAGATCTCGGCAGCGGAATCGAGGCCTTCGCCGTCGACGGTTTCCCGGGAGATTGCGTGGTGGTGGCCCTGGCGGGCATGCTGCGCGATCGGCCGCCGACGCTGGTGATCTCCGGCATCAACGGCGGTCCCAACCTGGGGGGCACTTGGATGTTTTCGGGCACCATCGGGGCGGCGCGCATCGCGGCCCTGGTGGGGATTCCGGCGATCGCCGTCTCGGGCCTCGATGACGACCTCCCCGGTGCCGTCGAGGCGTCCGTCGATTGGGTGGTGCGGCTGACGGAGCACCGCGTGGTGCAGGATCTGAAGCCGGGAGAGTACCTCACCGTCAGCCTCCCGCGGGTGGCGCCGGACGAGGTACACGGGGTCGAGATCGCGGACCGCGCGCCGCTTCGACGCGGACCGCGCTTCGAGGCCGACGAGGCCTCCGGTATCTGGAAGGTCGCCGCGATGGTGGAGCGGGAGGTGTCGTTGTCGCCGCTGGCCGACGAGAGTTTGCACTCGGACGGCAAGATCGTGGTCGTGCCGATGCGCGTCGACGAGGTCGACGGCGCTCGCCTGCTCGACTGGCTGCGGGACGATCCCGAGCTGCCGGCTTGGCGGACCGCGGCTCAGCAGCGATGAGCCGGTTCCCCGGTCGGATCGTGGGCCCGGCGGCTCGGTTCGGGATCCCCTCTGGACCGAGCCATGCGGTATTTTCGGGTCATTCGAAGATCAGAGAGGCGATCGCTCTGCCGGCGCCCAACCCTGGTTGCGACTGTCTTGCGGCATTCGTGAATAGGGATTCGGTGCTCTCCGCCGTTAGTAGTGGTGAGGAGGCTCTGACGGATGACCCTGGGGAGGGCAAGTGGCGAGGAGTCGCGGACTGCGCCATCGAGCCGGGCTGAAAAGGAAGGTCGGTCCACCGCACCTCCAAAGAGAGGTTCGGGTGCCGTGACGGATCTCTCCGCCGGCTCGACCTACCGCCGGCTCACCGGAATCGGTCGCTGGTTGCTGCCCAAGCTCGGGGTCGCCGAATCCGACCGTGAAGATGTGGTGCAGAGCTCGTGGCTGCGCATCCACCGCCGCTACTCCGACGATCGCGAGCGCCGCCGTCTCCCGGATGCCTACCTCATCACCACGGTCAAGAACGAAGTCATCGACCGGCGGCGCAAGGGTCGATGGGAAGCCGAGCTGGATCCCGCGATCGAGCCGCCGGGCATTCGCGTGCCGCCGACCCGGGGCGACCTGGGCCGGGCGATCCACGAATGTCTGGCAGCGATCGCACAGCGTCGGCCCAAGCTGGTCGACGTCCTGCAGCTCGACATCCTGGGCTTCAAACAGAGGGAGATTCGCCAGGTTCTCGGTCTCGGCCAGCGGGTGGTCGACAATCGCCTGACGGCGGGTCGAAAGCTGCTTCGGGAGTGTCTTCATGAGAAGGGTTTCGGCCCCTCATGAGAGCTACCTATCGAGGCTTTACGGCGTGCCGTCGGTCGACGGCGGACGCTGCCTTGCGGTGCCCTCGGGGCCGCTCGGCGCCGCCGCGGAACCTCGCCTTCCGGACTCCGATCGGCGGTCCGGTTGCCGGCGAGGTCGGGCACTCTGCGCCCTGGGCGCCACACTCCGTTCGACGGGCTTTCCCGGAGCTCGGAGAGATATCGACCCGAGGGAATCCTGGCCGCCAGACGTCAAGAACTTCGCAATCGGGCTTACGCAAGGCCCAGCCGCCTCGGTCCCCGGCCGAAAGACCCAAGAAGTGGTTTCTCCGATCCCGCAGGCCCCGGCGCTCACTAATCTCACGAAGGACGTTGTAATCCATGTCGAAGCGACTTTCCCAGCAAGATCTGACTCGGGCCTATCGACACTTCCTTCACGAGTGCCTCGATGACCGCTATCCGAAGCTAGATCTCGGTGCCGAGAGCGAAGAGGGGGGCGTCGCTTCCTCTTGCCCTGGGGCCGAGACTCTCTGGCGCCTGGCTCGTCTCGAAACAACGCCCGAGGAAACCCGCGAGGTCTTGGCTCATCTTCTGAGATGTCCGCGCTGCGCCGGCCACCTGCAGGCGATCAAGGCGGCGCAGCAGCCGGTTCGGCCGGGTTGGCGGAAGTGGTTGAAGCCGGCGGCCCTCGCCGCGGGATTGGTTCTGGTTCTGAGTGGCATCTTCTTCTCGCAGGATGACCTGCGCCCGGGGCCTGATCACGTGGTCAGTCGCGGCGAGGAGCCCGAGATCTCCTCACCTCTCGACGGCGAGACGATGCCGCTGCATCAGCCCTTCGTGCTGTGTTGGGAGGGGGCTCCCGAGGGCTCTCTCTACAGCGTTTGGATCAAGCGCGAGGACCTCGCGCCGGTGATCAGCGAGTCCGGTTTGACGGTGCCACGGCTGACCGTGGGTCTCGACGAGCTTCCTGCGCTGGTGCTCGGAGAGATGCTCTTGTGGCGGGTCGTCGCGGAGACGCCCGCTGGTGAAGTGATCGAATCGCCGACGTTTTATCTCACCTTCGGACCTTCTCCCTGCTGTGAGAACCAGGGGGAGACCGTCGAAGGTCTTTCGAAGTAGGGATCGGCTCTGTGGAGGGATGGACTTGCAGGGCGGTCTCATCGGTTGAATCAGGGAAGGGAGCTGCGATGACGAATCTCGAGGACACTACCGATAACAAGACCGGAACGCACCAATCGACCGGAAAACCGGCGCGGGTGACGATTGACGAGGAAGAGCCCCATGTCGTGGTGGAGGCGTCGGACCTTCACCTCGAGTGCCTCTTGCACGTCGCCGATCACTGCTATCGAATCGAGAAGTTTCTGCTCTCGGAACAGCTCTATGCCATCGGTGCGGGCTACCAAGAACGCCATCCCCAGGAGTCCTTCCGATGTCAGGTCGCGAGGGCTCGCATGTTGGCGCGTGGCGAGAGGCACGACGCAGCTCGGGAGCAGCTCTCTCAGGCGGCGAAGATGAAGTACGCCTTGGCCGAGGACCAGACTCGCCGACTCTTGCTGGCCGATCTCGAGATTGCGCTGTGTGGAGGGGAAGACCTGCGACCGCTGATCGAGAGGCTCGAGGAGCAGGACCTGGGGGCGGTCTCCAAGAGCGATCAGGACCTCATCCTCGCCTACTGGCTGCTGCGTGCCGAAGCCTGCTGGCGAGACGGCGCTGTCGACGACAAAAGGCGCTTTCTCGCCGAGGCCAAGAGGGTCGAGGAAGACCCCGACTACAGGCCGCTCAAGGGTTATGCGGAGCCGCGCCTCGGCGAGCTGTTGGAGCGCTTCGGAGGGCAGCCCTCGGAGGTGAGTTAGGCCGATCGCCAGGGCTCGCCAAGGACGAACCGAACGACTCTCGCCGAGGCGGGAAGGGAGCTGAATGGGAGTGACAGGGAGGGACGGGAGCTGGTTCGCGGACGCCGCCTCGGAGGGCGAGGGGCGCCGGTCCGTCGCCGCGGCGCAGGGCGGGCGCAGGCCGGCCCGACGCAGCTTGCTCGGCGCCTGGCGTCGTCTCCGAGTCGCGACCATGGTCGGATGGCTGGTCCTGGCGGTCGCCGCCTCCTCGGTGGTCTCGAGGCCCGCGGCCGCCGAGGCCGAAGCGCCGTCGGCGGTCGATGCCTTGGCCTCCTGTGACGCCCACGCGGCCGGCGGTCGCGAGCGCTTGATCTGCCTGTTCCGCGCCTCCCGTTCCGGGCCGGAGGCCCGCCGGCTCTATCTCACACGACTCGCCGCCGAGCCGAGCTCACGATGGACTCGGTACTTTCGTGCCTTGTTGACCTATGGATCGGACCGGGCTGGGACGATCGCGGCCATCCTGGACCTGCTGCCGGAGTTCCGCGCCGCCGATGATCTCGAGGGAGTGGTTTCCTGCCACATCGTCTTGGCGCGCCTCGAGCTGGCGCGCGGTCGGTTCGACCAGGCGGAGCAGCGGGAGCGCCAGCTGGCGAGCTTTCTGGGAGAAAGGTGTCCCGAGGCCGGCTCGACGGACGTGCCTTGCCTGCGGCTCGATTTACTCCGGGCGGAGCGCCAATTCCGCCTCGGTGAGGACCTTAGGGGTGTGCAGGAAACCTGTGAGCGGATCCGCGCGGTCGCGCCGCGGACGGGCCTGGATCGCGACGTCTATCGCACCAGCCTGAGCGTTCTGGCCAAGGCGCTGGGTGAGATGGGGCGCTACGCGGCGGCGCAAGGTGTGCTGCGCGAGCTCGCCGATTGGGCGCGCGAGCACGGCGCTCTCAGCACCGAGGCTCGCAGTCTCTACGACCAGGTGGTGTTCCGGGTGCTGCAGGGAGAAATCGGCGATCTCGAAGCCAAGCTCGCGCGCATCGTCGAGCTGGCCGAAGCGACCGGATCCGTCGGTCTCGAGATGTTGGCTTGGAATGAGCTCGGGCGCTTGCGTGGCAAGGAGGACGGACGAGCCGACTTCGAGCGTTGCCTCGAGCTCGCCGCCGACCGGCCGAGGACCGAGGCGCTCTACTGCCGAAGCTCGCTGCTGGCGGCGAGGGCTGGCGAGGCCAGTACTGCCGAGGTGGAGGCCTTGCTCGCCGGGCAGCGCGGCAGCGTGCGCTTGAACATGCTGGAGGATGCCCTCGAGGTCGTTTGGGAAGAACCAAGAATGGGCGGCCTCGAGGATGCCCTGACGAAGTCGCAGGCCTATCTGCAGGAGATCGAAGAGCTTCGACGGCAACAGCAGAGCCGCGGCAGCCGAGCCGAAGTGTTCGCTGTCTGGCGTCGCCTTTACGCCACCGTCAGTGGTCGCCTCCTCGCACAGGCGACCTCCGAGCTGGAGCCGTCGGCGGCGGTCGAGGAGGCTTTCGTTCTCGCCGAACGGGTCAGGGCGCGGAATCTGCTGGAGCTGTTGGGGCCCGTGGCTCGCCGCCAGGACGACTCTTGGGAAGCACTGATTCCGGACCTCCGGCAGGTGCAGGCGCGAATGGCGCCGGATGAAGCACTGCTCACCTTCCAGATGGCGCGGGATCGCTATGCCAACGGATCCTTCGCCGGCGGCTCCTGGGCTTTGGTTCTGCGTCCAAAAAGCGTCGAGATCTTCCGTCTGCCGTCCGGCGACGAGGTGGAGGACCAAGTGAGGATGTTCCTCAATCTCTTCGAGCGCAACTTGCCGGCCGACCCATTGCTGCCGCGACCTCTCTCGGCGCTGACCGAGTCGCTTTTCGCAGGGCCGATCGCGGCCTTGCCGCCGGAGGTGACCAAGCTCACCATCGTGCCCGATGGCAATCTCCACCGCTTCCCCTTCGCCCTCGTCGAGCTCGGCGACGGGCGATCCATCACCGAGCGCTTCAGCCTCTCGGTGGTGCCCTCGGCGACCCTTTGGTTCGAGCAGCGCCAGACTCGAGCCCGGGCCGAGCCGCCCTTCGCGACGCCAGCCCTGGTCTTTGCCGATCCGGTGCCGCTACAGGTTGCCGATCTCAGCGATGAGCCGGTCCAGGTGGAAAGGCTCGAGCGCGTGTTGGCGCGCAAGGACCTCGGTCCGTTGCCCCATGCTCGGCGGGAGGGTCGCGAGATCGTCTGCGTGCTGGGTGGTGGCAGCCGCGCCTGGATGGGAGCCGAGGCCACCGAAGGGCGGCTGAAGCAAACGCCGCCTTCGGACTTCCAGATCCTTCACTTCGCCACCCATGCGATGACCGATCGCGATCAGCCGGAGCGCTCGGCGGTGCTCTTGACCTCCGGGACCGGTGACGACGATGGGCGGCTCTCGATTCCCGAGATCGTCGATCTCGATCTCGATCAGCACATGGTGGTCTTGTCGGCCTGCCGCGGTGCGACCGGACGCATCCTGCAGGGGGAGGGGCCCCTCGGCCTGGCGCGCGCCTTCTTCGAGGCGGGAGCGCGTGTGGTCATCGGTAGTTACTGGTCCCTGCAGGATGCGCATGCGGAGTATTTCTTTACCTCTTTCTATCGCGAGCTGGTGCAAGGCGTCTCCGTTGCCCAGGCCCTCGGCAAGACCCAGGATGCGCTGCGTCGCGAGGGGCTGCCGGTCGAGGCCTGGGCCGGCATCATGGTGCTTGGAGACGGTGAGTTCGTGCCCTTCGAGCAACCGCCGGCTCGCCGTTGGTGGGCCTGTCACCAGAGATCGATCATGATTACGATTCTCCTCTTCGTGCTGCTGCTCGCCTACTTGCTCGGCCGCCGCTGGCTGCGCTAGCAGGCTGCTGAGAAAGTCGCGCTTCGCGAGCTTTTCAGCGCTGCTTGCCGTTTATCAAAGGGGCTGAGCGCCTCCTCGCCTGCGCGGTCCGGCCCGAAAAAGTGCGGTTTCGGCGGCTCGCGCAGGGGCTCACCCCGTCTTGCGGCTTCGCCGCCGAGCCCTTGCGTGCTCGGTCGCAGGCTTCTCAGCAACCTGCTAGCTGCCTGCAAGCGGATCGGGGCTTCCGCGAGATGGGATCGCCTCGAGAAGCCGCCCTCGGCCTGTCGTTGGCCGATGATTTTTTTGCTTCTTGACGCAATCGTTACGCTTTGAGGCACTCTTCTAAGTGGCGGCGGGCGATAGGGGCATCGAAGCCCCCATTTCGACCCGTCCATAGGGGGAGTGGACTATGCGAAGAAGTGCACGCAACCTCGTTCTCCTCGTCTTGATTGTCTGCATGGCGTCGTTGGGGCTTTCGCTCTACGGCGCTCCGGAGCTCGAAGCGAGGACACCGTCGAGTCGTCTCGCCTTGTTCTGGTCGAACCTCCTGGAGTCCTTCGGGGCGGGCTCGAGCTCGACTCCGGAGGAGACGACGGGGAACGGCGAGCCGACCCATGAAGGAGATGACGGTGGAGGTCAGATGGATCCTGGGGGAGGTGTGGCGGCCCGTTGAAACAGCGCCGGTGCGTCGCTCGAGGTGCGCCGGCGCGATCTTTTTGTCACGAAAACTCGAAGTTCCTCACACCCAATATCAGGGGACACCGATCGGGAGGACTTGTGACGGATATCCATATCACCGCCGAAATCTTGCGCGCCCTTGATTCTGGCAAGGTCGATGCGGAGAGCGTGACTCAGTGGGTGCTGAGCCACCTCTCTCAGATCTGTCCGACCTGTCGCGAGGAACTGTTGCGATTCCAACGCGAGCCGACCGAGGTCGCCGACGACGGTGCCGCGATGGACGATGTTTTTGCTCGCGTCCGCCGCCGTTCGGCGGACCTTCATCGGGAGCTGTCCGACGAACGTCAGCGGTCGAGGGAGGACTACCAGACGTTGCTTCGGCTCGGTCCGGGAGATCGCTTGGGTCGCGTCCAGCGGGCCCGAAGACGCTTCCGCAGTCCGTTTCTGGCGGAGGCTCTGCTGCGCGACTGTCGGGCGGCCCTGCCGGGGGCCGCGGCCGAGGCCCGTCATTTCTCAGAGCTCGCCTATGAGGTTTCCCTCCGCATTCCGGCGCCATTCCAGGGAGAGTTGATGGTGCTTTCCCTGGCCCATCTCGGTAATGCGCTGCGAGCCGATGGGGAGCTTCGGCAGGCACGGCGCCGACTCGATGCCGCTCGCGCCATGGCCCGTCAGCAGCAGCTGGTCGATTCCCTCGCCCTCGCCGAGCTCGACTGGCTGGAGGCGATTCTGGCCTGTGATCAGCGTCGGTTCTCCGCCAGTGAGGCTCTCTTCAGTCGTTCTGCAGTGCTCTATCAGCTCGCCGAAGATCCGGTGAGTGTGGCGCGGACGCTGCTGTCGGCGAGCACCGTCTACAAGGAAACCGGTGATCTCGAAGGCGCGATCGCGGCCGTCGAGAGGGCGGAGCGCTGTCTCGAGGGCTTGCAGGAGCCGTTCCTTTCCCTCTGCGCGATTCACAATCGCCTGTTCTATCTCGCCGAAGGTGGGCAGTTTGGTGAAGCCCGAGAAGGTCTCGCGGCGGTCCGCCATCGCTACCGGGAGTTTCCGGAACCGTGGACCCAACTTCGCCTCAGCTGGCTCGAATCCAAGGTCGCGGCCGGCTTCGACCGGCTCGCCGAGGCGACCGAAGGTTTTCGCGCCACCCGCGATGGTTTCGTCGCGGAAGGCAAAGCCTTCGATGCCGCCCTGGTCTCCCTCGAGCTGGCGGCGGTGCTGATGCGCCAAGGTCGGCGGCGTGAGGTGGTGGAGGTCGCCGAGGAGATCCGCGGCATCTTCGAGGTGCAGGCGGTTCATCGCGAAGCGCTCGCGGCGCTGCTGCTACTCCAGCAAGCGGCGCAAGAAGAGGCCGTCACCACGGGCCTGCTGGCCGACTTGACGCAGTATCTCGAGCGCGCCCGGCGAGATCCCCAGCTCGCCTTCCAGCAGTCGGCCTAGCGTTTCGGCCGTCTCTACGGCCTGCCTACAAACCCTGCTGGCCCTAGGGCGCACTCTCGGTCCAGGCGCCGAGGTTGCCGCTCTCGAAGCCGTCCTCGAAGATCGTCGTGCTGGTCGCGTTCACTCCCGCGAGGTGGGCGATGGCGGCGACGTTCATCTTGAGGGTCTCGCCCCCCATGTCGCGGTCGAGGTTGGCTGGCAAATCCGAGGTGCGGTGGTAGCCGGGGTACTGGTCCCAGTCGTTCTCGATCACCAGCAGAGCTCTCATGCCGCGGTTGAGGTAGGGGACGTGGTCTGAGCCGAAGGGGTTCAGGGAGGTCACGATCCGGAGATCGCTGAAGGCATTGCCGGCGTCGGCGAAGAGCTGGATCAACGATTGGCTGCCGCTGTTGGCCTCGAGCAGGCTGTCGAGATCGCTGTCGGCGGTGAAGCCGATCATGTCCATGATCAAGACGCCCTGCACCTTCGAGTTGTTGCCGCTGTTGACCAGCTTGGAGGCGTGATCGGTGCTGCCGAAGAGGCCCTGCTCTTCGCCCGCATAGCAGATGAAGATCAGCGTCGCGGCGGGAGAGCGGCGGCTCAGGATGCGCGCCAGTTGGAGCACGCCGGAGCAGCCCGAGGCGTTGTCCTCGGCGCCGGGGGCGGCCGAGCTCGGGTTCTGGCTGACGGAATCGTAGTGGGCGCCGATGATCAGCCAGTCGTCTGGCTGGCTGGTGCCCGGCAGAGTCGCAATGACGTTGAAACCGGTGTCGGCACCGACGGCGAAGCTTTCGGTAGTGACAGCCAAACCGGCGACGGCCTCGAACTGATCGACCAGCCAGTCCCGCGCCTGCAAGATCTCACCACCGCGGGTCCAGCGGTTGAAGGCAGCGAGGGTCGAGGCATCGTTGAACCAGCGATCGGCATCGACCTCATCGACCAGGTCTTGCAGGCCGGGATCGAAGACCGTTCCCAGTCGCGGTGGATCGTTGGCGGCTTGGCGGGCGAGCACCGTGTTGGGGCGAAGTGGAAAAACGCCCGGATGGCGGGCGCAGCCGGCGTGGCCTTCATGGAGCAGATGAGCCTCCAACTCGCCGCGACCGGCGGCACTGACCACCGCCCAGCCGCCGCCGGAGGTCAGACGCTGGGTACCGGCGAGGTCGTCGAGCTGGTGGCCGTGACCGGTGCGCACCAGGAACAGCGGCCCCTCGATGTCGAAGGACGCCTTGCTCGACACCCGCAGATCGTCACCCTCGACGGCGACCAAGAGCTCTTGATCGAGCTCTACCCACCAGCGAATTCCGTCTTCTTGTTTGAGGTCCTCGAGGCGCTGGTGGCCGATGCCATCGATATCGAGCACGGCGAGGCGCTCGGCCGATGCGGTCGCGCCGCCTGCCAGGCCGAGGGTCAGAACGACAACGAAACCGGAAAGGAACTTCGAACGATGCATGGATTGCTCTCCATGGCCCCCAGAACACCTTACCAGGATCGAGAGGAGTCGCGCGCGCTCTGTGATTACTTGATGGTCAGTAAATTTGATGACATGATGACAATCATGAGAACGACCGTGACCCTCGAAGAAGATGTCGCCCAGCGTCTCCGGGAAACGATGGCGCAGAGCAAGGTGAGCTTCAAGCAGGCCCTCAACGACGCTCTGCGTCGCGGTTTGCGGGGTCCGCGAGATGACGAAGACGCCTTCGTCGTCGAGGCCCGACCGATGGGTTTGCGGGCAGGTCTCGATCCCGCCCGCTTGAGCGACCTCGCCGGTGAGCTCGAAGAAGAGCGCTTTCTCGCTCTCACTCGCCGACTGCGCGGGGATGGCGAGTGATCGTTCCCGACGCCAATTTGTTGCTCTATGCCTATGACGCCGACGGTCCCTTCCATGGCGCTGCGGCGCGTTGGTGGCAGAGCTGTCTTTCGGGTCGACAGCCGGTGGGGCTGTGTGCGGTGGTGGTCTTCGCCTTCGTGCGGCTGGCGACCAGCCAGCGGGTCTTCGCCCGGCCGCTCACCATCGGCGAGGCGCAGCATCATGTGCAGCGTTGGCTCGAGCGCTCCGTGAGCGTCTTCCTGCCGGCCGAGGCAGCCGATCTGCGCCGGGCCTTGGCCTGGCTCGAGGCGGCCGGCACCGGCGGCAACCTGACCACCGATGCTCAGATCGCTGCCATCGCCCGGCGCTGCCGGGGGGTGGTCCACACGGCGGATCCTGACTTCGGCCGCTTCGCCGGGGTGCGTTGGCTCAATCCTCTGCGGTCGCAGGGGGCGACGGGGGAGCGCTAGCCCGATCCTGAGCGACCGTCGCCCGGCCGCCGAAGGCGGTGTTTTGTCCGCCGCTACCAAACTCGAGCGCCTCCCGTCACGTACTTCGAGGCATTGCTCGCTGAGTTGGCTCCTACGCCAGCCGGAAGCTGTTAGCCTCTGACAGCAGCTCAGGTCCATTCACCTTCCGCCCAGACTGCAGGAGAATGCCGTGGAACGACGTAAACTCGCCGGTCTCGTCAGCGCTTGTCTACTCACCTCGATGCTCGGCTGTGCCGAGCAGAGCTCACACCAAGGAGATGCGTTGAAGGACTCCTCGTCGAATCCACTCCTAGCGGAATGGACCGGTCCCTACGGCGGTGTGCCCGCCTTCGATGAAGTCGAGCTGGACGACTTCGAGCCCGCTTTCGATGCCGCCATGGCCGAGAACCTGGAAGAGATCGAGGCGATTGCCAACAGCTCCGAGGCAGCGACCTTCGAGAACACCATCGAAGCCCTCGAACGCTCCGGCGAGACGCTCGGTCGGGTCGGCGCCTACTTCGGAGTCTGGCGCTCGAACCTGTCCTCACCGGAGCTGCGCGAGATCCAGTCTCGGGTGGCGCCCAAGCAGTCCCAGCACCGCTCGGCGATCATTCAGAACCAGAATCTCTTCGAGCGCGTGGCGGCGATCTACGAAGGGCTCGAAGAGTCCGATCTGCGGCCCGATCAGCGGCGGTTGGTGGAGCTGGTCTATGACAGCTTCGCGCGCAACGGTGCCACCCTGAAAGGCGCTGCGAAAAAGCGCTTCGCGGCGATTCAAACAGAGCTCGCCGAGCTTCACACCCGCTTCTCGAACAATGTACTGGCGGACGAAGAGGGCTACGTGCTCTATCTCGACGAGGCGGACCTGAGCGGTTTGCCGGCCTCGCTGGTGAAGGCGGCCGCCGCTGCGGCCGAGAGCCGAGGCGAGGCCGGGCGCTACGCCATCCTGAACACCCGCTCGTCGATGGATCCGTTTCTCACCTTCTCCGATCGTCGCGATCTGCGGGAGCAGGTCTGGCGCACCTACTACAGCCGCGGCGACAACGGCGACGATCACGACAACAACGCGCTGATCGCCAAGATCCTCGAGCTGCGGGATGAGCGCGTCGGCCTGTTGGGCTACGACAACTACGCCGCCTGGCGCCTCGAAAACCGCATGGCGAAGACTCCGGAGCAGGCTCGCGCTCTGCTCGAGGCGGTCTGGCCGGCGGCCCTGGCGCGGGTCGAGGAAGAGGTGGCGGACATGCAGGCGATCGCCGATGCGGCGGGAGCCGACATCACGATCGAGCCCTGGGACTACCGCTATTACGCCGAGAAGGTGCGCCAAGACCGCTATGACCTCGACTCCGACGAGGTCAAGCAGTATCTGCAGCTCGACAAGCTGCGGGAGGCGATGTTCTATGTCGCCGGTGAGCTCTTCGGCTTCGCTTTCACGCCGGTGGCGGAGGGTTCCGTGCCGGTGTTCCATCCCGAGGTCAAGGTCTGGGAGGTGACCGACCGGGAGAGCGGCGACCACATCGGTCTTTGGTACCTCGATCCCTTCGCCCGCTCGGGCAAGCGTTCCGGAGCTTGGGCCAACAGCTATCGCAGTCACGAGACCTTCGACGGCAAGGTCACGGTGCTGTCGTCGAACAACTCGAACTTCATCGCCGGCGCTCCAGGAGAGCCGGTGTTGCTTTCCTGGGACGATGCCGAGACCTACTTCCACGAGTTCGGCCACGCCCTCCACGCCCTCTCTTCGAACGTCGCCTACCCGACCCTCAACGGCGGCGTGCGCGACTACACCGAGTTCCAGTCCCAGCTCTTGGAGCGCTGGTTGTTGACCGATGCGGTGATCGACAACTATCTGGTTCACGCCGAGACCGGCGAGCCCATTCCGGCCGAGCTGGTGGCCAAGATCAAGCGGGCGGCGACCTTCAACCAGGGTTTCGCCACCACCGAGTATCTGGCCTCGTCGTTGGTCGATCTGGCTTTCCACACCACCGATCCGACGGGCCTCGATGCCGATGCCTTCGAGCGCGAGACGCTGCAGGCCCTCGGCATGCCCGACGAGATCGTGATGCGCCATCGGTCGCCGCACTTCGGCCACGTCTTTTCCGGTGAGGGATACTCGGCGGGCTACTACGGCTATATGTGGGCCGACGTCCTGACGGCGGATGCGGCCGAGGCCTTCGCCGAGGCACCGGGCGGTTTTTACGATCCGGAGATGGCTGCGAAGCTGGTGGAGCACCTGTTTGCGGTGCGCAACGCGATCGACCCGGCGGAGGCCTATCGCCTGTTCCGTGGTCGCGATGCCAGCATCGATGCGCTGATGCGCGACCGCGGCTTCCCGGCGCCGAGCGCCGGCTGAGTCAGGGCCGCCAGGAGCGCCAGGGCATGAAGACCATCGGGCTCCTCGGCGGCATGAGCTGGGAGAGCACGGAGCTCTACTATCGGGTTCTGAATCAAGGCGTGAAGGCGCGCTTGGGAGGGCTCCACTCCGCCTCCCTGGTGTTGGTGAGCGTCGACTTTCACGATGTCGAGCGGCTGCAGGTGGCCGGGCGCTGGCGAGAGGCCGGGGAGCTGCTGGCGGCTGCGGCAGCGCGAGTCGAGGCGGCGGGGGCGGAGATTCTTCTTCTCTGCACCAACACCATGCATCGGGTCGCCGATGCGGTGGCGGCGCAGATCTCGATTCCGCTGCTCCATCTCGCCGATGCCACCGCCGACCGGGTCGAGGCGGCTGGACTGCGACGGGTCGGGCTGCTGGGAACCCGATTCACCATGGAGCAGGCCTTCTATCGCGACCGCTTGGCGGCTCGGGGTCTCGAGGTGATGGTTCCCGAAGCCGCCGACCGGGAGCTCATCCATCGGGTGATCTACGACGAGCTCTGCCTCGGCAAAGTGCGCCGAGAGTCGCGGCAGGCCTACCTCGAGGTCATCGCCCGGCTCGCCCGGGGCGGTGCCGAAGGGATCATCGCCGGCTGCACCGAGATCACCCTTCTGGTCAGTCCCGACGACTTGTCCCTGCCGCTCTTCGATACCGCTCGACTGCACGCCGAAGCGGCCCTCGACTGGGCTCTCGCCTAGAAACCTGGTGATCAGGTCGGGCTAGGCCGGAATCAGGAAGCGCCGCTCCTGCCAGCGGTCCCGGCCGTTTTCCTGCCAGCCGATCTGGAGGCGCAGGCGGCGCACCCGCGACGGCGCTGGTGGGTTGCCGACGCGGGGGATCTTCTGCCGCTCGAGGGTGATCATGTGGCGGCCGTCGAAGGCCGGCCGGAAGTCTTGCCCGAAGTCGCCGCCGATCAGGCCGCGGGTGCGTACCTTGGCGCCCGGCAGGGGCGAGCCGTCGGCTGCCAGGGCGACCAGGCGCACCCGCACCGAAGGTTGGCCGGCGACGGCGTCGTCACCATCGATGGCGGCGTAGCAGAAGGGGGCGAGACTTGGCTGATTGCCGCACAGGTGCTCGAGCAGGTTGATGCCGCCGGGATTGCTCCACAGGCTGCTGTGGGGCTGGTTGCGAGTCGAGGGGAGGCGACCGACCGGAACGTGGTAGGTGCGGACGTTCACCGGGTCGCCGGAGGCGAGCCAGGCGGCGGAGCGCCGCGGCACTGTCTTGTCGCCGCCGTCGTGGGTGGCGTCGCCTTTCGATGAACGAATCTCCAGGCGGGCACCGGTGCCCTGGCCGATGAGCTCCGCGCTGACGTCCGTATCCGCGCCCCAGCCGACGACGTTGACGATCTCGAGGGGCTCACCGGCGGTGTCGATCTGCGGGCGTCGCGCGCCCAGGTGACCGTGAGCCCGAACCGCGCGCTCCTCGGCCGCCGCTCGCAGCTCCGAAGGCAGGCTGTTGATCCAGTCTCGATCGACCAGCGCGCTGGCCGGTTGGTCACCCTGGGCCGTTCGCCGAAAGGTCAGTGCCAGCGGACCGTTGCCGTCGATCAGGTGCGTCGGATCCGGCGGAAGGAGGTCGAAGGCGGCCCACGAGCGGGTCAGGACTTTCTGGGTTCGGGACGCTGGAACGATGCCGGCGAAGCCCGACTGGCCGTTGATGAAGCGCAGGGACTTGAGGGTGCCGGCCCACGGCACTCCGAAGGCGATGACGCGCTCGATATGGCGGCAGAGATCGGGCTGCCGCTCGAGCAGGGCTCGCAGTACCAGGCCTCCGGTCGAGTGCACGATCACCGTCACCTGCGGTCCCGACGGTGGGTGCAGCTCGGCGAGCTTGGCGGCGAGCTTCCGCTGCACGCTGTCGGGCCGGGCCAGGTCCCAAACCGGTCGTCGCCAGTCCCATCCGAAGGGGGTCGCCTTGATGCCGAAGCGCCCCAGTAAGTCGTAGAGCGACTCGGCCTGCTTGGCGAGGTCGAAGAAGAGGAACTTGGCCACCCGGCGGATCGGTTCGCCGGCACGCACCGGATCGTGGGCGCCGAGGTCATTCGGACCTTCGAGCTGTGGATTGTTGAAGCCGAGAGAGAGGAAGATCCGCTTCTCGGTGGCGCGCTCGTGAAGGTGGCTGGCGGGAAGTCCTGGAACATAGATCACGGGTTTGGACATGATGCTCCTCCTGGTGGCTCGTCGATCCATCCTGTACCAGGCCAGACGGACCACCTCTTGGTGATTTGCCGCCAGCCCGCGGGACGCCTGGGTTCGCTTGAGTGACCACGATGGCGTGGTTCCTCCCCCGGCGCCGGTCGATTTCGCCTTCAGTCGTTGCGCAAGAATACTTTTTCGGCCGCTCGCGGGCAATCTCCCGAATCGGGCGGTAATACCCCTCCAGGGCCGACGTCTGTCAGGTAGAGATCGATATTTCGGCGCTGGTCGCCGGGTACCGCTCAAGGCAAATCAGACATTGCGAGGGGAGGACTCATGCTCGAGATTCGAGATCTGGTGAAGGTGTATCCAGGATCCGTGACGGCTCTGAAGGGAATTCGACTGGAGTTGCCGCGCGGGATGTTCGGTTTGCTCGGTCCCAATGGCTCCGGCAAGACCACATTGATGAGGATCTTGGCCGGTCTTCTCGAGCCCACCTCCGGCCAGGTTTTCTGGGATGGCGTCGAGGTCACCGGCCGTCCCGAGCTGATCTGGCCGCGCCTTGGCTACCTGCCCCAGGATTTCGGTTTTTATCCTCACCTCAGCGGTGAGGCGATGCTCCTCCACCTGCTGCGCCTCAAAGGGGTCGAGGCCCCGGCCGGCCTGGCGAAGCTCTGCACCGAGCTGTTGGCCCGGGTCAATCTCACCCACGCCGCCGAGCGCAAGGTCAAAGGCTACTCCGGCGGCATGCGACAGCGCCTCGGCATCGCCCAGGCGATCGCCGGTGATCCGGACCTGGTGATCGTCGACGAGCCGACGGCGGGACTCGATCCGGAAGAGCGGGTGCGCTTCTATCGCCTGCTCTCGGAGCTCGCCGAGGAGCGCACGGTGCTGCTGTCGACTCACATCGTCGAGGACGTCGCCGTCCTCTGCCCGCGGCTGGCGGTTATTCGGCAGGGCCGGCTGGTGCTCCAAACCACTCCCGGTCAAGCGCGGCAGGATCTCGCTGGGCGGGTTTTCGAGGGGATGGTGCCGGCGGCTCGTCTCGAAGAGCTGGCACAGCGCTTCCGGGTGACTCGAACCCATCTCGTCGAAGGGCGCAACGTGGTGCGCTTGCATCTCCCCACGGGGCAGCCTCCGGAGGGCTTCGAGCCGGTCGAGGCGACCCTCGAAGACGCCTACTTCGTGCTCATGCGCCAGGCCGAGCAGGCCGAGACGGCGGGTCCCCGGCGGGTGGAGGCTTCGTCGTGAGCGGCCAGCGCCTGTTCGCCGTCCTGAGGCAGGATCTGCGCCGTCACCTGTCGGCACCGATCTTCTGGATTCTGCTTCTGCTCGTTTTCTTCCTCACCGCCAGCCTCAACACCTCGGCGATGTTGGGTACGGGCTCGTCGGCGATCGGCGGGGTCAAGCCCTTCATGAACTCGCAGTACGCCCTTTCCTACCTCTTCATCGTCACCGGTTTTCTCGGCTATCTGCTGTTCTCCGGCATCCTGTCGGGGCTGGCGGTGGTGCGGGACGACGAGGCCAAGCTCTCGGAGCTTCTGCACAGCACGCCCCTGAGGGCCAGCGAGTACATCCTCGGCAAGCTCGGAGGGGCGCTGGCGGCCCTCGCCTTGGCCTTGACCCTGCAGGTGGCCTTCGCGATGGCGATTCTGCAGCTCGGCCATGGTGAAGATCTGCGGGGACCTTTCTCTTTGGCCAATTACCTGGTGCCGGCCCTGCTGTTCGCGGTTCCTCAGATCTGGTTCGTGGCGGTTCTTTCCTTTGCCGTCGGCGAGCGCACTCGCCGGCCTTTGGTGGCCTTTCTGGTGCCTTCGGCGATGTTCCTCAGCGGTCTGTTCTTCTTTTGGAGCTTCAATCCGAGTTGGCTGCCGGCATCCGTCGACCGCTGGCTGCAGGTGCTCGACCCGTCCGCCTTCCGCTGGCTGCGCGGCTCGCTCCTGACGGTGGATCGCGGTGCAGAGTTCTACAACACCACTGCCGTCGCCTACGACAGCACCTTCTGGCTCAATCGCCTGTGGGTGATGGCGGTGCCGCTGCTGGCGGTGGTCGCTGCGATCCGCCATTGCCGCCGTCACGGGGCGGTGGCGGTCCCTCGGCGATTCTCTTTGCGCTGGTGGCGGCGGTCTTCTGAGGGGGTGGCGCCGAAGATCTCGGAGCAGCCCCTGGCCGATCTGCGGATGACCGTTTCGGCTCCCGGATTCATGCGCTCGATGTGGCGCGTGCTGGTCGGCGAGCTGCGCGAGCTGGTCGCTCAGCCGGGTGTCTTCGTGGTGCTACCGCTGGTGATGTCCTTGATGCTCGAAGAGGGCATCGGCCGCAGCGGTCCGTTGGGGGCGCCGCTGTTGGTGACCGCCGGCAATCTCGCCGTCGGCGCCCTCGAGATGCTGGGGTTCCTGCTCGCCCTGGTGCTGCTGTTCTTCACCACCGAGGCGATGGTGCGGGACCAGACGACGCGCTTCGACGCCCTGCTCTACAGCTCGCCCGTCGGCACCGCTGCGCTGCTCGTTGGACGGTCTCTGGCTGGTGCCGTGGTCGCCGTCGCCTTGATCCTCGGCTGCCTGGCGGTCAGCGCCACGATACTCGCTTTTCAGGAAGGGGGTCACTTCGAGCTCTGGCCTCTGCTGGTGGTGTGGGGGCCGGTGCTCCTTCCCACCTACTTGGTCTGGAACGCCTTCGTGGTGCTGCTGTTCGCCCTGCTGCGCAATCGCTACTTGACCTACGCGGCCGGCATCTCGGCACTGGTGGCGAGCGTCTTCGCCCACGTCAGCGGCAAGATGACCTGGCTCACCAATTGGGATCTCTGGGGCACCATTCCCTGGACCGATCTCGGTCCCTTCGCATTCCACGGTCGGGGCCTGTTGCTCAACCGCTTGCTGATGGTCTCCCTGGCGCTGCTCTTCACCGCCCTCGCCGTCGAGCTCTTCGCTCGCCGCCAGACGGACGTCGTCCAGGTGGCGCAACGGCGCCGCGCGCGGGCCCTCGGGCGGCGGGTGCTGCGGCTGGCTCCTGTTGCGCTCCTGCCCGTGTTGGCGTCGGGCGTGCTCGCCTACGAGATTCGCAATGGCTACCAGGGCCCGCAGGCGGAGAAGCTCGCCAAGCAGTACTGGCGCCAGAACTACGCCACCTGGAAGGACTACCGGCCGCCGGCGGTCTCCCATGTCGACCTCGACCTCGACCTCGATCCGGCGGGTCGGTCCGTCGACATGCAGGGGTTCTATTCGCTGGTCAACGACACTCCGCAGGCGATGGAGCGGCTGGCCTTCACCGTCGGCCAGTCCTTCGAGAACATCGCTTGGCGTTGGAACGGCGAGGAGATTGCCTCCGAAGATCGCTCCGGTCTGCACGTCTTGACACCGCCGCAGCCTCTGGAGCCCGGGGGCGAAGGGCGTTTGGACTTCTCTTTCCGCTCGGTGTTCCCGCGAGGTGTCTCCCGCAACGGCGGCGGAGCCTCTCAGTTCGTTCTGCCGTCCGGCGTGCTGCTGTCGGTGCGCGGAACGGACTTCATCCCTTTACCCGGCTACCTGTCTTGGATCGGGGTCGATCGTGAGAATCGGCCGGAGCCGGCCGAAGTCCCGAAGGACTTCTGGCGTCAAGAGCTCGAGCCCATCTCCGGCAACTCGCGGGCCTTCACCACCCGGGTCGAGGTGACGGCGCCGAGCGAGTACACGGTCAACTCGGTGGGCGTGAAGACCGCGGCGCGCTCCGAGGATGGCCAGACGACGGTGGTGTGGGAGAGCGACTATCCGGTGCGCACCCTCAACCTGATCGCCGGGCGCTGGGAGGTGCGACGGCAGGGCGGCGCGGCGATCTTCTATCACCCGACCCACGACGCCAACGTCGACGAGATGCTGCACACCCTGGCGCAGGCGCGGGAAAAGTTCTCGCAGTGGTTCTTCCCCTACCCTTGGGAAGAGCTGCGGATCAGCGAGTACCCGGCCTACCTTCAGAACGCGCAGGGCTTTCCCACCAACATTCCGTTCTCGGAGAGCCTCGGCTTTCTCACCAAGAGCGACCCCCACTCCCGCTTGGCCTCTCTGGTGACGGCCCACGAAGCCGCTCACCAATGGTGGTTCAACCTGCTGGTGCCGGGGGAGGGACCCGGGGCCGACGTCTTGATCGAGGGCATGGCGCACTTCTCGGCGTTGGTTCTGCTCGAAGACATCCGGGGTCCGCAGGGGCGCATCGAGACCGCCAAGCGTTTCGAAGAGCGCTATGTCAGAAACCGGCGCCTCGACTCGGAGCGGCCTCTGGTGGAGACGGAAGAGCACTGGCCCGGCGACGAGACGGTGATCTTCGAGAAGGGCGGCTGGGCGCTCTGGATGCTGCACGACCATCTCGGTCCGGAAGCTTCCTTCGCCGGCATTCGCGCCTTCGTGGAGCGCTACCACGAAAGCGGCGACTATCCGGCCCTGCACGACTACCTCGCCTTCTTGGAGCCCTATGCCGCCGACAGGCAAGCCTTTCGGGCGCTCGTCGACCAGTGGTTTTTCGAGGTGGTGCTGCCCGAGTACCGTCTCCAGGAGGTCGAGGTGGTGGCTCAGGACGGGAGCTGGCAGGTGCAGGCCGTGCTCGAGAACGTCGGTACCGGCCGTGCCACCGTCGAGGTCGCTGCCGAGGTCGGTGAACGCTTCGCCGAGGAGGGCTTCCGCGAGGGTCGGACGGCGGTCGAGCTCGGCGCCGGCGAACGGCGTCGTCTGTCCTGGACCGTACCCTTCGAGCCGCAGCGGTTGGTGGTCGATCCCGAGGCGCGGGTGCTGCAGCTCCAGCGGTCGAAGGCGATGATCGACCTCTGAGGTTTGGTGGGCGACCGGCGGGCCCTGGTGGCTGCGGGCCCGCCGGCCTCGAAAGCTCAGAAGGTTGGGGTCGAGAACAAGATCTGGTGACGGCCGAGTAGGTGCGGCCCTGGTGGGTGGCGTTGTGGAAGCAGGTCACCGGATAGATGCCCGGAGCCACGATCGAGCCGCTCCAGCCACCGACTTCGACGAAGCCGACCGTCAGACTCAGACCCTTGGTCGATGCCCTGGCTAGGCAAGGCGAAAACCATTCTTCGCAAGTCTTGGTCCCGCTCTGGTAAGACTTCGAGCTTCGTCGAATCCCTCTTCGCCCAGCGTTTTCGCCTCCGCTCGCGGAATCGGCGTCGGCACGGGGCGCCTTGCGATAGCCACGCAAGGTGCCACAACTTGCGAACGACCTGCCTGTTCTCGAGACTCATGCTGGTCGGCCTGACCTGAGTAGGTAGCGGTTGTCGTTCTGGGGACTCCTTCGAGATCAAGCTGCTCGCCTCACCAGTGTAGGTCGGTCACCTTCAGTGCCCGGTCGATGGGCTGGAACTGAAGGTGGCGACCAACTTGTTGGTCGTCAGTTCAGGTTCATCACGAATAGGAGATCCGACTGTGAAGACTTCTGTATTGGCGGCAGCTCTTCTGCTCTCAGTACTCTCGGCCAGCGCCTCGGGACAGCTCGATTCGGACTATGAAATTCCGGAGGACCTGCGAGGGGACAGCTCGCCAAGCGAGCCTCCTCAATCTGAGGACGACTTGCGGCGTACCCGCGATGCGCTCTACGGACGATCCTTGACCGATTGGCAGCATGAGGAGGTCCGTTCCTGGAGAACCGAGAACCCTGAGTGGTGGCTTGGCAGTGAACGAGGGACCGTGGCGTTGGCGCGGGAGCAGGAGATTGCTGCTCTTGTTCGCGAGACTCGAGTTGAGGACCTCGCTTCGGCTCTCGATGGAGCCGAGATTGCGTACGGGCTTACGGTGGAGCATATCCAGCCTGTCGATGGTGGCTCTCTCCTGACGTCGGTGGTCATCTCGGCCGATGTTGCGAAGCGGCCCGATCTCTTCCCATTGAGTGGCGCCATCATCCGGTTTGCGGATGCCTATCTGGAAGCCGACGACGCGGAAAGGAAGGGGTACTTCGCTCGGCTCATTGAGCCCTCTCGGGATGGTCTGTCGGGACCTGAGCTGATGAGCTTGCAGGCGGAACTCGAGCTGGTGCTCGAGCGAGAGCTCGAAGACCATGCGGCAGCTTTCAGGGGGGCCGTCGAGGTTCCGATTGTCGCTCTTAGAGCTGATTTCCTTGGTGAGCGGAGTGTTCTTCTGGACGAGGACTCTTGGTTGCAGTCGCTCTCAGCGGCTCGGCGAGCGACGACGGACATTGACGATGCAGCCGCGAGGGCAATCGTGGATTCGCTTGGTGAGCCCCTGCGCTCGGGTCTGCTCGAGTTCCTGGTGAAATGGCATCACAGCTCGCGAGTGTCACGGGTTTACCTCACCGATGTCGGCGCTGCACAGTTCCTCGAGATCGCTCGGCAAGGCTTGGCTCTGGACCTCCCTTGGGACGGGCTTCAGTAATGCGCCTCGGTCATCGAATCGCCAAGTTTGCGCATCCGGCCATCGGGTTGCTCGTCGTCTTGTTGTGGCTCTTCGCTCCCCCTACTGCACGCTCGCAGTATGTGATGCAGATCACCGAGGGCCCGATCGAGTCGTTCGACAACGGGATCTTTGGTTTCGACGGCAAGACGAACGGAAAATGGGACGTCTATCAGAGAGCTTCGGCCAGCATACCGTTGGAGGGAATCTATCCCTTTATCGTGTTCCTCAATCCTCCGGAGCTCGGGGCTTTCTTGGTCAGTGCCAGCCATAGTTTTGTTGAACCGATGAAGAGCGAGCCCGAGGAGAGTGGTGTCCTTAGCGACATCTATCGAGATTTCTTCGAGCTGCTGGATGGATTGACTCAGCCGAACGATTCCGACGTCTGTTTCGCCGTGAGGCCAGGGCCCAGATTTCGGGGAAGACCGAATCATTGCACCGTCAAAGTGGACCATACCTGGACCGGCCTTCGAGCTGGCGGCTACAGGGTGACCGGTGCATTCGAGGCGAAGCTCAGCCTTCTCTTTGTTCCTCAGCCGATCAAGGATCTCACGATCGACTGGAACTCTCTGCTTCCCCGCGACTCTGTTCTGACGTTCACTCCGGAGGCTCGGTTGCCTTGTCGGTTGGGGCAGGTTTACAATCGAGCCAAGAGAGTCTGCGAGTGCCCTCATCCGCAAGTGTTCAATCGACATCTCGATCGATGTGAAACACGAGTGGCCGGTGGTGGCGAACCTCCGCCGCCCCCGCCTCCACCTCCGCCACCGCGATGCGTGACGGACGAATGCCGCTGCCAGCAGGGCATTGGCGGGTTCGATCTCTGCTGGGAGTGCATTGGACGTGAACCGCGGAATCTGACGCACTGTTTCGTCGTCGGATTTCGAGTTGACGGAATTCCGATCGTTGAGTGTGTTCAGGTCGATGATGGATATGCCACGGAGTGTTCCGAACGTTATCCCAGGATCGGTTCCCCTTGGGGATGGAAACGCAGGATGTGTACCGATGGTGAGAGGTGGGCAGTTTGCACGGATGACGCTGGGAACCAGCTGCCATTCGTGAACGAAGAAGAAGTGCCTCTTCACCATGTGGAATGGCTCTTCCCGCCTTGTCACCGTGCTGTTTCCGGAACCCTTATCACTCCTTGCGAGGGGAGTCCTCTGGATCCCGACCTGGTGATCACAGAGCTCAGCCATAGCCCTGCTTCTCCGGAAGCCGGTGAGTCGGTGGATGCGACCCTTCGGGTGAGAAACCTGGGTCCTGCAGTCGCTCCGAACACCCGCTTCAGACTCCGCTTCAGCGGAGGTGGAGTGACTCGCGAGTCAGTTCTATGGGTGGGCAGTCTGGCTTCGGGAGCGGAGCGTAGCTTCGTGGTCCGTTCGCTCGACTCCGGATTCGGCGTCGCCCTTGGCTCGAATCGGATCGAGGTGACTGTCGATTCTCACGACGAGTTGCTCGAAGGTCGAGAAGACAACAACTATAAGGAAATCTCGTTCATCGGTGTGTCTGCTTCGACTTCCGGTATCGATTTCCGGATTCGAGATTTGGATTTCAGCCCGCAGCACCCTGTTGAAAGGGAACGAGTCACGGTGACGTTCGACACTGTCAACAGTGGTTCGCTGGCGGCATCGGAGACGAAGGTTCGGCTGGCAGTCTTGGACCCGACAGGAAACTATGTGGTCAATGAGCTCGTTCCGGTGGATGCTCTCGAAGCGATGACGAGTCGCGAAGAAGAGTTTTCCTTCGTGGGCTGGGCCCCGGGTCTCTATTCTCTGGTCGTGACCATGGATCCGACAGAGGAAGTCGCGGAATCGAGGGAAGAGAACAACTCTTTCTTTGTGACTGTGGATTTTGCTGAAGAGGCGCTCTGTTTGCCTTGCACCTCCGGTGCGCCCAACAACGAGGTTGGAGCAACCCTGTGCTTGGAGCACAGCAATCCGGTTTTCCCGCCATCCGCTGGCGCGCAGTGGATTTGCAGAGGGGTCAGGGCGGATGGCTCAACCTGCGTGCCTAGCGGTAATCATCCCAACGGTTGGGGATTTCACCAGCCTCGTTGTCCCGATTCGGCGAGCCTACCTCCGGGGTGGCACCCGGACGTTTGTGGGAATGTAGGTATCTGCCCCGGTTTGGGAACCGCGCCTTAGGGACGCTGGTTCCTCAGCTCTTCGGTCGCTCGAGCGAGTGCTCAACGCTCGAGCGACCGCTGTTGGTTCGGCTCTCGATCCTCGAAGATCTCCTCGATGGCGAGCTCGAAGAGGCGGGCGATGCGGAAGGCCAGGGGCAGGCTGGGGTCGAACTTGCCGGTTTCGATGGCGTTGACCGTTTGGCGCGAGACGCCGAGCTCCTGGGCCAGGCGGGCTTGGGTCCAGTTGCGCTCGGCCCGCAGTACCTTGAGGCGGTTTTTCACGAGTAGCGCCGCATGCCCACGAGGACGGCGATGCTGTAGGTCACCATCATCACGACGATCAGATTGGGGACCTCGGCGAGATCGGTGAGGCCAGCGCGCGCCAGAGGCCAGCTGGTGATCCCGACGACCAGGCCGATGCCCATGGCGATGGCGAGGGCATCGAGCTCGACCTTGCGGCGCAGCTCGTCCGCCTCGCGCAGAAAACGTCGATAGGCCATCACCGTCCCCAGGCCCACCAAGCCAGTGGCGATGGCGGCGACCGCCGCCCACCAACCGTGAGTGATCCACTCTTTCTCGATTGCGACGCTGAGGGCGAGCCAGGGAAGCAACCAGGCGAACATCCAGAGGTTGACGACCCGGCCGTTGCGGCGATCCGTGGTTGTGCTGCCACAGTCCGACCAAGAGGATTTTTGGTCTTCGGTCATTGCTTCCGACTCCTTCTGAAGTCAAGTGTCATTGACATCAAGGAGGATATGGAGCAGTGGCTTTCTTGTCAAGTACGCTTGTCTTATGGTCTCAGCGTCGGGCGCCCGTCCCGAAGGCTGACGCACTGCGTCGGAAGCGGTTGAATCAAGCGCGTCGAAGGCCCTACTTCGTGATCACCGAGAAGCCGTCGAAGCGAAACTCGCGGTTGCCATCGCTGATGACGCTCGGCTCCATGCCGCCGGCGATGCGCTCGAAGGCGTCGCGCAGGCGCAGTAGGTAGTGACTCTCCACCAGCGGCACGTTGTGCCCCGGCAGCAGCCACTCGACCTGCGGCTCGAGGGTGGCGAGGCGGCGCGTGGTCTCGAGGTAGCGGTCGAAATCGGAGCCCTCGAGGTGGGTGTAGAGGGGGGCGAGGTAGAAGGTGTCGCCGACGAACAGCAAGCCGTTGGCGCGGTCCAGGAGACAGAGCGCGTCCGGCGCATGGCCGGGCGTCAGGAGGACCTCCAAAACCCGGCCGCCGAGGTCGAGGCGCTCGCCGTCGGTCAGGGTTCGGCGGATGGAGAAGGGCCGAATGGCGTAGCTCTCCGGCGCGAATCCGGTCGGCGTCGACTTCCAGATCCAGCCGGGGCCGACGAACTCCGCGACCTCCTCGTGGGCCAGGCCTTCGGCGCGCGCGATGGTGTAGTCGGTGGCCGGGCTGAGCACCGTGTCGAAGGCGTGGTTGCCGCCGATGTGATCGTAGTGGCTGTGGGAGTTGACCACCGTCAGCGGCAGGTCCGTCAGCTCGCCGACCAGGCGAGCCATGTCGCCGATGCCGAGGCCGGTGTCGAAGAGCAGGGCCCGCTCATCGCCGAGGACGAGGTAGGAGATGACCTCCTCGAACTGGCCCGGCTCGTAGATCGCCAACACCCCCGGCCGCACGCGATAGACCTCGAACCAGTCCTGGGACTGGTCGATCTTCTCGAAGGCTTGCCAGGCGGGGCGCGGCAACGATCGCCACCACTCGTCTTTGCCCTCGCCGCGATTGACGACCTGTTGGTTCTGGTGATCCGGAGGATGGATCGCGCAGCCGCCGAGCAGCGCGACGGCACCCAGGGCGAGACCGACGAGCGAGCCGAGTCGGCGGATTGGAAAAGGCAGCTGAAAACGTTGCATCGCCGAAGCCAGGGTATCAGCCCCGCCTGGGAAGGCCGGGGCCTTGGAGGCCTAGACAAGGGCCTCTCCGAAGCCGTACCACCGGGCGGAATCTCGATGGCAGGACGGGCTAAGTCCAGGAGGTGATTCGATGGTGCAGAGCGAGCGATCCCGTGGTTGGGCGGTGTGGGCGATGGTCGTCGCCTGTGTGTACTCGGGAGGCTGGGCCGAGGCGGACGCAGGGGAGGACCGGGTTGCCAGCGAGCGGCCGAACATCCTCTTCATCACTTCCGATGACCACCGTTGGGATGCCCTGGGGGCGGCGGGAAACCCGGCGGTGCATACCCCCCATCTCGACCGCCTGGCCCGGCAGGGCATCTATTTCCCGCAGGCGACCACCAGCGTCTCGCAGTGCTTGCCGGTGCGCGCTTCGCTGCTCACCGGCCTGCTCTCCCATCAGCACGGGGCCTATGCCCATCAGAACCAGGCGCCACGGGCTCGCCGGCCCGATTCCTTCAGCGACCTCCCGACGGTGCCGTCGCTGCTCCGAGGTCAAGGCTACGAGACCGTTTTGGTGGGCAAGTGGCACCTCGCTTCGGACCCCTGGAAGGTTGGGTTTTCGCAGACGCGGGTGTGGTTGCCGACCGGCGGCGAAAAATTCAAGGGGGCTCGCCTTTGCCACGGCGAGAGTCGCGAGCGCAAGCTGGTCGCCGGCTTCACCCAGGAGGTCTTCGCCGACTCGGCGATCGATTTTCTGACCGGTGAGCAGGCTCAGAAAGGGCCCTTCATGCTGTGGCTGGCCTTCACCGCGCCGCACGGGCCCTTCGCGCCGAATCCGCCCCACATCGAAGCGCTCTATGCCGCCAAGACCATCGCCGAGCTATTGCCCGCGGGCTTCCCGACGGATGTCGAGATGAACGACTGGCTGCACTACTACGAAGCCGTTTCGGCCCTCGATGAGCAGGTCGGAAGGGTGTTGGCGGCCCTCGACGAGGCCGGCCTCGCCGAGTCGACGGTGGTGGTGTTTTTCGGCGACAACGGCTTCATGATGGGAGAGCGCGGCATCGGCTCGCGTGGGGCCGCCGGCAAGGTGGTGCCCTATGAGGGTTCCCTACGGGTGCCGCTGATCGTGCGTGCGCCATCCCAGGCGGGGTTCCAGGGCACCTCCCAGGCCGCCCTTTCGGGCCTCGACCTGCCGCCGACGATGGTCGCCCTGTCGGGGGCGGAGATCCCGACCCATTGGCCCGGGCGCAATGCCCTGCCGGCCTTGCGACAGCCGCGGGTGGAAGGGTTTTCGGAGGCCTTTGCGGAGTGGTCCGACGAGGCTACCGAACGCTTCCTCCCCTGGGTCTTTCGTGCCGTGCGCACGCCGCGCCACAAGCTGATCCTGTTTCGCGACGAGGCCCGCGGGCGCGAGCTCTACAACCTCGAGGCGGATCCGCGAGAAGGCGACAACTTGATCCGGGATCCGGCCCATCGGGCGACGGCGGAGCGTCTGGAGAAACAGCTCCGCGCCTGGATGGAACAACACGACGATCCCGCCCTCGCCTGGCCCGTGCTGGCCGACGAGGGCTCAGCCGTCGCCGGACCTTAGCTTGGCGATCTGGTCGCGGGCGTTGTCGTTCTCCGGGTTGAGCTCGAGGGACTTCTGGTAGTTGGCGATCGCTTCTTCTTTCTCGCCGAGGATCATGCAGGCTTCACCCAGGCTGTCCCAAGTGTTGTAGGCCTGCGGGAACAGGCGGGTATTGAGCTCGAAGACTCGGCGTGCCTTGTGGTGGGCGTCGGCTTGGAGATAGCGGTAGCCGAAGCCGTTGATGCGCCCTTCGATCTCGCCCCGGCGCTGGTCGGTAATCAGGGCGCGAATCGCCTTCTCGGTCTTCTTGGGGCGCTCGAAGAGGGCGAGGAGCGTGCGGCCGAGCTCGACCCCGAGGCCTTCCTCGTCGGCGATCAGGGCCTTCAGGCGGCGCTCGGTGGCGCCGTCGCCGCGTACCGACGCCATCACGGCGCCCTGCAGGATGGTGTCGGCGTCGGCGACGCCGGCGATCTTCCCGGAAGCGTCGCGGATCACTCGGTAGCGATCGTAGCTGTCTTCCTCGAGGAGCCAGTCTCCGCCTTGCGGGAAGTGCTCGAAGGTGCCGGCGGCGGGGGAGTGCATGATCAGCCGGCCGTCCTGATTGCGGGCCTCGACGCGGGTGCGCTCCGGCAAACCGAGGGGCGCCGGCGGGAAGGCGTACTCGCCGACCAGCTCGGCGACCAGGGAGCTCTGCCCGGGGGCTGATTCGAGCGCCTTGCTCGCCGCGCCGAGGGGTACCAGCCGCGGATTGTCGGCGGCCTCGCCGCGGCGCGCCGCGATCACCATCTCCATCAGGTCGAGCAGCTCCTGGTACTCGGTGCCCTCGCCGCGATAGGTGTTGGCCCGGTTGACGATCACCATGTCGATGTCCGGCAGCGCCACGATCATCTGGCGGCCGACGCCGCGGGCGGCGACGAAGCCGTGCTCGGCGAAACGCGGCTCGAGGGCCACCCACCACATGAAGCCGTAGCCGAACTGCTCGTTGTCCTTCGAGTAGAGGGCGGTGCTGCGCCGCACCCACTGGCGCGACAGGATCTGCTCATCCCCCCAGCGTCCGTCGCGGGCGAACAGCAGCCCGAAGCGGGCGGCATCCCGGGCCGACATGCGGAAGGGGTAGGCGGGGTGCTCGGACTTGTCTCGCTCGTAGTGGAAGTAGCCGTCGCTGAGGCGCCAGTCTTCCATCGCGAGGGGCCTGGCGAAGTGCTCGTCGAAGGCTTCGAAGACGGTGTCACCGGTCTCCTTCTCGAGGATCGTCGCGAGGGTGTTGAAGTCCCAGTTGTTGTAGGCGAAGTAGCGTCCGGGACCTTCGCTGCCGCGCGGCCGGGAGTCGGTGCGGCCGGCATAGGCGGCAGGGTGGAAAACGCCCGAGCGAGCTTTCAGCAGATCCAGGATCCGGGCCTGTTTTTCGCTCTCCAGGAGGCCGTCGCCGAGGTCGTCGATACCGACGTCGGCGAGGGTCTTGTTGAGCTCCATCTGGTCGCGATCCCAGTAGATGCCGTAGAGCGCCGAAAGGAAGCTCTTGCGCACCGAGTGGCACATGAAGCGGCGATCGGTCTCGCCCCAGGAGGCGACCACGGCACCGTCGGCGATCACCATGAAGGCCGACGACGAGAGCTCCCGCCAGCGTTCCTCGGCAGCGGCCAGGGCGGCGACGTCGAAGCCCGCCTCGGCGGGGTTGGCGTAGGCCATCCAGCGATCGCCGGGTACGCGGTCCGACGCCAGTGTAGGAAGGGACGGGAAAAGCAGGAACGCGGCGATCAGCCATCGGGCCATGGCAAGTCCTCCAGCGGTGGTGCCTCGCCGACCCCGCCCTACCGGGCGGGCGGCGAACCGAGCTGTGAGCGAAGCGGAGCTCAGCGGTGGACGAGGCTCCCCCTCGCACCACCGCTGAACAAGCTTACGCATTTGGAGACTTCGGGTTGAGGGCGTGGGCCTTACGGACGGGCTCCCGCCGAGCGGAGGTAAGCCGCGACCTCCTGGTGGCCGAAGAGCTCGGCGCGGTTGAGGGGGGTGCGAATCTCGCCGTCGGCGCGCACTCGGGCGTTGACGTCGGCGCCGGCCGAGTGGAGAAACTGAACCGCCTCCAGATGACCCCTGGCGGAGGCTTGGATCAGGGCGTTTTCGTCTCCCTTGACCACCTGGTCGACCTCGGCCCCGGAGCGGATCAGCAGCTCGAGGGCGTCGACGTGACCGCGGGCGGCGGCGGCGATCAAGGGACTGCCGTCGCCGCGCACCCCGCGGTTGACGTTGGCGCCGCGGGCGATCAGTGCCTCGAGCATGGCGAGGTCGCCGCGCGCCGCCGCCTGGATCATGGCATTGCCGTCACCGTCGACTCCGCGGTCGATGTCGGCACCGCGATCGAGGAGCGCCTCGGCGAGCTCGATATCGCCGGCGGCCGCGGCCCGGATCAGCGGGTTGCCGTCGCCTTCGGCGGCCTGGTTGGGGTCGGCGCCGGCGTCGAGGAGCTGCTCGACGAGGGCGCGATCGCCGCGCGCCGCGGCTTGGATCAGGGGGCTGCCGTCGCCGTCACTGAGACCTTCGACCTCGGCGCCGGAGGCGATCAGCAGCTCGACGACCTCGGAGTTGCCCTGGCGAGCGGCTTGAATCAGGGGATTGCCGTCGCCGGCCACGTTCCCGTTGGGCTTGGCGCCGCGGCGCAGGAGCTCTGCGACCAGATCTCGGTCTCCGAGGGCGGCGGCGGCGATCAGGGGGCTGCCGTCGCCGGCGATGCGCTTGTCCGGATCGGCACCGGCGTCGAGCAAGCGATAGGCGACGTCCGGGTGCCCCGAGCGGATCGACTCGATCAGGGCGGTGGCGTCGCCGCGGGGCGCCAGATCGACCTCGGCACCGGCCTCGAGGAGCATGTCGACGACCGCCAGATGGCCGGCGGCGGCGGCGGTGGTGAGGGCGGAGCGCTGCAGCCACGGACCGCGGGGTCCGGCGGTCTCGGTGAGACCGACATCGGCGCCGGCATCGAGCAGCATGGCGACCATGGCCTCGCTGCCGCCGACGGCGGCGACGATCAGCGGCGTGCCCTGGCCGGCGACCCGCAGGTTGACGTCGGCTCCCTCGGCGAGCAGGGCTTCGGCGGCGGCGACGTCGCCGGACGCCACCGCTTGCAGTATTCCGGAATCGTCGCTGGAAGCGATCGCCGGGGTGACTCGCACTCCGGCGAGCAGGCCGACGACGGCGACGCACAACAAAGAGAGAGCGATCTTGCGGAGCTCATTCATGGGAGTTCTCCTCTGTTTCGAGTCCAAGATGGAGCGCACGCGCACCGGAAGTTGGCTGCGGCGGGCCATCGGTAGGGTGGTGACGGGGGTGGGACGAAGGCGCCGCGCCAGGGCGACGAGCTGATCGGCGTAGCGGGTCGGCTCGGCACCGCCGAGCAGAACGCGATCGTCGGCGGCGTGCTCCGCCTCGAGGCTCAGGCGGCGCGCCGCGAGCCAGACCAGGGGGTGAAACCAGTAGGCGGCGCAGGCGACGGTCGCCACCACCTGGGCCAGCCAGTCACGCCGTTCGATATGGGCCAGCTCGTGGATCAGGGCCTGCCGCTGGGCCGCTTTCGTCCACCTCCCGGCTTCCGCTGGCAGGAGGATGGCGGGTCGCCAGAGACCCACCGTGATCGGCACCTCGAGGTGCTCGCTGATCAGCAAACGGACCCGCGCCCGCGGTCCAGCGAGCTGGGCGAAGAGCAGCGCCAGCTCCGCCTCCGCTGCCGGCGTTTTGGCCTGGCGCACCAGGCGGCGGGCGCTGCCCAGGCCGAAGACGAAGGAGAAAACCACCGCCAGGGCGCCGGCGCCGTAGAGGGCGAGGGCGGCCTGCTCGAGGGTGACGCCGGCCGGCCGGCGCGTTGGCCCTTTGGCCGTCGTGGCCTCGGGTGCCGGTGTCCGGACGCCGGCGGCTTCGCGGGGCGGCGGTGGAGCTTGTGGCTCGACGGGCGCCCACTCGATCGGTTTGCTGGGTTGCGCCGGCGGTAGCACCGCGAGCTCGAGGGATGGTGACCAGAGGGTGGCTGCCGGCAGCAGCAACAGACCGAGAACGGTGGCGAGCCAAAGGCCGTGGCGGGTGCTCGCCGAGCGTCGACGCAGCAGCGAGGCCGCGGCGAAGGCGGCGATCAAGAGCAGGGACGCTTGAAACGGCAGTCGGACGAGGGGCTCGGCCGCGAAGAGCTGACCGAGTTGGTGGATGAGGCTCATTCGGACCTCCGGCGCTGGCGTTCTCGATCGATCATGCGGGCGACCTGATCGAGCTCTTCGTCGGAGAGGCGATCGGCGCTGGTGTCGAGCAGCCCACGGACGGCCTGGGCCAGGGAGCTGTCGTAGAAGACCCTCAGCAGGCGGGAAGCGGCCGAGCGCTGCGCCGCTCGGCGCGACACCGCCGGGCGATAGACGTAGCGCAGGTCGCGCTCGATGTGGTCGATGACGCCCTTCTCCTCGAGCTTGACCAGCATCGCCCGCACCGCCGAGTAGCTCGGCGCCTCGGGGAGGCGGCCGCGGACGGTTTCGGCGGAGGCCTCGCGCAGCTCGAGCAGGATGTCCATGATCTGTCTCTCTCGGCGGCTCAACTGGTCGTAGATCGGTTCGCTCATCGGGCGTCCTCCTCTGTTGTGCTACGAAAATAGCACCATGCTTGTTTCATAGCAAGGGGACCCAAACAGGACCTCCTTTCCCAACAAGCCGCCACGCGGCTTCTCAGCAGCCTGCTAGGAGACGGTCCGGGTTGAGGTCGAGGAGCTCGTCGATGACGAACTGGCCGTCCTTGCGGATCAGGCGGTCGTCGAACCAGATCTCGCCGCCGCCCACCTGCGGATCCATCCGCAACACCAAGTCCCAGTGGATCTGGCTGCGGTTGCCGTTGAATGCCTCTTCGTAGGCGTTGCCGGGGGTGAGATGGATGCTGCCGGCGATCTTCTCGTCGAACAGGATGTCGCGCATCGGGGTGGTGATGTGGGGATTGAAGCCGATGGCGAATTCACCGACGTAACGCGATCCCTCGTCGGTGTCGAGAACCTGCTCGAGGTGGGCGGTGTCGTTGCTGCTGGCGGCGACGATCCTGCCGTTTTCGAACTCCAGGCGGATGTCGTTGTGAGCCACGCCCTGGTAGATGGTCGGGGAGTTGAACTGGATGGTGCCTGCGATGCTGTCGCGCACCGGGGCCGTGAACACCTCGCCATCGGGGATGTTGGCGCGGCCATCGCACGGAATGGCGGGAATGTCCCGGATGCTGAAGCGCAGGTCCGTCCCCGGGGCCACCAGGCGCACCCGGTCGGTGCGTTCCATCAGCTCGACCAGCGGCTCCATCGCCTTGGCCATGCGGCTGTAGTCGAGGTTGCAGACCCGGAAGTAGAAGTCCTCGAAAGCTTCCGTCGAGCAGTTGGCGAGCTGTGCCATCGACGGGCTCGGCCAGCGCAGCACGACCCAGCGATGCTCCTTGATGCGAATGTCGAGGTGCACCGGCCGCCAGCACAGGTCGTTGTAAAGGTTCATCTTGTCCTTCGGCACGTCGGACCATTCGGCGATGTTGGGATTGCCGCGCACCCCGATGTAGGCCTGGACCTGCTTCATGCGATGGGCCTCGGTCTCGCCGATGAGCTGCATTTGCTCCGCGCTGGCGGCCAGCATCAGGGCTCGCCAGACGGCCTGACTCTTGAGGGTGACGACGGGGATGGCGCCGGCCGCGCCGACGGTCCGGATGAGCTCGAGGGTGAAGGCTTCGGGGATGTCGATCGCCTCGATCAGGACCTTCTCGCCGGGCTCGAGGGCACAGGAGTAGTGGACGAGGTTCTTGGCCAGCTGCTGGTAGCGCGGATCGGTCATGGGGTCTCCTGTCGGGCTCGAGCGGATGGGGCAGCGGGCAGGTTATTGCAAGCCTTGGCGGGCCGCAAGGCGTCGCGGCCGGTGCTCTTGCTAGCAGGTTGCTGAGGACCTTATCGGCAACCTGCTTCCGGGCCCGAGAGGGCTGGGCGCTCCCGGCCCGGCGGCGGCTCAGTCGCCGCGACGGGAGAGGAGGCCCAAGAACCACGCTTCCTGGGCCGGAGAGGGGCGCTCAGCCCGGGACGCGCAGTCAGGGGCCCGTAGCCCCTCTCGAAATAGACAGCTAGCAGGTTGCTGAAGAAGTCTTGACTCGGGACATCTTTGGTCCTAGAGAGCTCCCGAGCCCGAGGGGCGAGGCGGCGGCAAAGCCGCCGAGGTCGGGGGTGAAGGCGCACGACATGTGCGTGCGCCTGAGGGGGGCGCCTTTAGCCCCCCT
>JBCCHV010000036.1 GCA_039028635.1 Acidobacteriota bacterium | reverse complement strand
GTCCCGTAGCGCCCTGGGCGAGTCCGGTCCCCCGCTGGGCCCCCCCCGGGGGGGGGGGAGGGGCGGCGGGGGGCACGCCCCGGGGGATCGCCCCGCGGTCCCCCTCGACGGCACTTGGACTCAGTCGGGGCAGGAGTTCAATCTCGACCTCGAACGCCTGCCACCTCCGGCGAGCCCGTCCCCCCTCGCCGACACCTGGTCCGGCATTCTCGAGCCGCCGGGCGCCCAGCTACGCTTGCTGTTCGAGATCTCCCAGCAGGACGACGCCCTCACCGGCCGCCTGGTCAGTGTCGACCAGAACAACGTGTCCTTTCCACTCGATCGCATCGCACTCGACGAGCGAGCCGTGCGCCTCGAAGCCTCGGCCGTCAAGATCGTCTTCGTCGGCACCCTCTCGAAGGACGGCGATCGACTGACCGGCCACCTGCAGCAAGGCCCCGAGAAGCTACCCCTCGAGCTGCGGCGCGGAGTGGTCTTCCCCACCGTCGAGAAGCGTCGTCCCCAGGAGCCCAAGCCGCCCTACCCCTATCTCGTCGAGGAGCTGCGCTTCCCGAGCCCCGAGGCCGGTCTCGAGCTCGCCGCCACCCTCACCCGTCCGCCCGGTGATGGCCCCTTCCCGGGAGTCGTTCTGGTGAGCGGCTCGGGGCCCCAGAATCGCGACCAGGAGATTTTCGACCACAAGCCCTTTTGGGTGCTCGCCGACCACCTCACCCGCCAGGGATTCGCCGTCCTCCGCTACGACGAGCGCGGCGTCGGCGAGTCGGCCGGCGACTTCGCCAGCGCCACCACCGCCGATCTTGCCCAGGACACCACGGCAGCCGTGCGGTTCTTGCGCTCGAACCCCGCCGTCGATTCCTCCGGAGTCGGCATTCTCGGCCACAGTGAAGGCGGCATCATCGCCCCCATGGTGGCGGCCGCCGACCCTGAATCGGTGGCCTTCCTGGTGCTCCTCGGGGCGCCGGCGGTCCCCGGCAAGGAGCTCCTGGTGCGCCAATCCCAGGCGATGGTCGCAGCCGCCGGGGCTTCCCCCGAAGAGATCGAGCAGCAGGGCCGGCTGCAGCGGCGCATCCTCGACACGGTCTTGAGCCACCAGGCCCCGGACGATCTGAGAAAGGCCCTCGAAGGGCTGCTCGACGAACTCGCCGTGCCGGCGGCGGCGCGCAGCCAGCAGATGGCCCAGATGACCGCTCTGGCGAGCCCTTGGATGAAATTCTTCTTGCGCCACGACCCCGGCCCGGACCTCGAAAAGGTGCACTGCCCGGTGCTCGCCCTCTACGGCGAGAAGGATCTCCAGGTCGATGCCGAAACCAACCTCGCGGCCCTCCGCGCGGCTCTCGCCAGGGCCGACAACGCCGACGTCGAGACCGCCGCCATGGCCGCTCTGAACCACCTCTTCCAAACCGCCGAAACGGGCCTGCCGGCGGAGTACGAAGCGATCGAAGAGACCCTCGCTCCGGCACTACTCGACCGCGTCGGGGAGTGGCTCGAGAAGCGCTTCCAGGCGCCCTAGAGATTTCGCGCCGGAGCCGCGGGCCGGCTGCGCGCAGGGAGCCAAGCGGGCTCGACCGGATCGCTTCTTTCGGAAGCGTGGACCGAGTCGATTCTCGCTGGGTTGCCTCTATTGCTCAGACAGTTGCTCCCGGTTCCTGCGCGTCCGATCCCACCTCGGTAATCGCAGCCAGTGCCCAACCGGCTGGTTGACCCCGCGACGGCAAACCGGTCGTCGATCGATCTATCACTTTAGGAGAGGCAGAAGGGCGAGGGCGGGCGCAGCTTCTTCGAGCCGAAGAGCGGCCCGAGGGGGATGGTCTTTGTCGGCCTCATTTCAACGAATCCGTAACAACTTGACAAATAACCCGCCTAAGAAGTCCATGCTTCACAAACTCCTTCTGATGGCGAGCCTGCTGGCGCTCACCGCCTCCCCCGTCCTGGGATCGAATGTCTACGGCAATCTCACCCTCGAGGACGGAAAACCAGGGCAAGCCATCGAGGTAGAAATCAAGTGTCCCGAGAAGACCTACAAAGGCAGGACCAATAGTCGAGGCTCCTACAACATCTACGTCGAGCATCAGGGCCGGTGCAGCCTCCGATTGACCTTCAACGGGCAGCCCCTGAAAGCTCCCGTTCTGTCGTTGGACGATCCCGTCAGACACAACTTCGAAATCGTCAAGACCGCGAGCGGCAAATATGACCTACGTCGACGATAGCTTCTTCGCGAAGGACCGCTGGGACAAAGCGGAGATTCTCCTCAAGCCCCTGGGAGCCATTCTCGCCGCCATGATTGCCGCAATCTTGGGATTCAAGGCGAGTGCCATCTTCGAGCAGCGGCAGCTAGAGGCTGCCGAAAATCACCAGCAGATCGAGCTCATGAAAGCTCGAGAGGAGATCCAGAACCGCAACCAAAGGCAGGTTGTCGATGCCATCATGAGCGCCTTCTTGGTTCCGGAAGCCAAGTCTCTCGACGGTCAATCCACTTCGGAAACGGACCGCGCCGACTTGAAAGAGCTCGAAAACCTCGTCATGCAACTAGACCTGATTGCCAGTATTTTTCACGACTCATTCGATGTCGGTCCCCTGTTTCGACACGTGCACCGTCGACTCGTCGCCTTGTGCGGCGAGCCCGCCCTCTGTGCGGAAACGGGCCCTCTCCGAGATCAGCTCGACAATCTTTCGGAGAGTATTCATCGGCAGCAACTGGCAGCCCTTGCATCTCAGGGTGAGAGGCTGAGTGGGTCGGTTTTCTTTGAGGACCTTCAAGGCGACCAATCCCTGGACAGTGGCGTCGAAGACCAGCCTCTCCGCGGTGAGGATGAGGTCGAGGAGAACGACAACCGCAATGTCGTCATCCACCAAATCATCGACATTCCAGCGGGAAACACCTCGACCCAGAGGCTCGTTCACCTGGAAGTCGCAGGGGTCGATCGAGACGCCAAAGAGATCGAGCTGATTGTTTCGATCTCAGAGCCAAACCCGGCGCTTGCTCCGAAGCTCGATCCTTCAACGATGCCGAATCGGCTCCTCGGTGATGGGAACCTTCCGAATGGCGAGGTTCCGGCGGTGAAATGGGAAGTCAGCGCGCACGATCTCAACGTCAGTCACTACGACTTCCCCTTCGTTCACCGCGAAGAGCTGCCGGACGGCACCGAGATCATGATTTCACTGACGCAGTTCCAAGAACATTTAGCCTGCGAGCTGAACCTGGTTTACCTTTTCGACCACCCGACCCGAAATCCAGTGTGAGGCTCCTCGAGGTCTGAGGCCCTACCCGTCCTCCCACCGAGGAAAGACACGCGGTTCGAACCGAACCTGTCGAGAAAAGAAAAACGGCCCCGGATTCCGGGGCCGTTCGAGGGTCCTTCGTCAGGTGCGCCTCAGGCGGCGATCCGGATCCGGCGGATGGCGAACAGTCCCAGCCCGATGACCATCAGCAGCAGGCCCCAGGTCCCGAGGGTCGGAATCGCCAGGACGTTGCCGTTGACGTTGAGGTCGGCGATCGCGACGTCGGCGGGATCACCGCTCACCGGAACGCCGTCGACCACCGCATCGAGGATGCTGGTGACGTTGGTGTAGATGCCAGTCGGAGTCGACTCCGGCACCAGCACCTCGACATCGAAGGAGCAAGAGCCGGAAGGCGCCAGAGTGCCGTCCGTCAGCGCGATCAGCGAGGTGCCGTCGAGCAGCGAGCCGGCGCCGCAGACGTCGCTCGCCGGCAGACCGATCGCCGCCATCCCCGGAATCACCGCATCGAGGTCATCGGTGAAGGTGATCCCGGTGACGGTGTTGTTGGCATCCGGGTTGGTGATGGTGAAGGTCAGCATCGTCGGGAAGCCACCGATCACGCCGCCGGTGGCGAACACCTTCTCGAACTCGAGGTAGACCACCTCGAGATCCGCCGAGGCGGAGTTGCCGGTCACCCCAACGCCGGCGGCGGTCGCGGTGACCGCCGAGGTGGTGTTGGTGAAGGTGCCTTCGGCGGCATCCGGCGGCAGCAGCACCGTCACCGTGAAGGTGCAGGATCCTCCGGCCGCGAGGCTACCCCCAGTGAGTGAAATGACCGCGGTACCGGCGAGCGTCGAGCCGGCGCCGCAGACATCCGCCGCCGGCAATCCGACCGCCTCCAGGCCCGGCACCACCGCACCGAGATCATCCGTGAAGGCGATGTCGGTGGTGGCAAAGGCAGCCAGGCCAGTGATGGTGAACTCGAGATCGATCGCGCCACCGCGCAGCACCGGGTTGCCGAGGAAGGCCTTGCTGATCATCACGCCCTCGACCACCGAAAGGGTGTCCGTCGCCGGTCCGGTGGAGCCGGCCTCGGAGGTCAGGTCGCCGGTGGTGTTGGCGTAGAGCCCCTCGGTGTCGCTGGTGACGTCGACGTCGATCGTGCAGTTCGCGCTCGCCGCCACCGTGCCGCCGCTGAAGCCGATGGTGCCGCTACCGGCCGTCGCCGTCACCGTTCCCAGGCAAGTGCTCGCCGCGTTGGGCGGACTGGCCACCACCACGCCGGTGGGCAGCACGTCCGTGAAGGCCAGCGTGCCGACGGCGATCGGGTTGGGATTCTCGATGCTGAAGGTCAGCGTGCTGACGTCACCCACGGTGATCGGGTTCGGCGCGAAGGCCTTGGCGAAGGTCAGCGCCTGGTAGTTGGCGGTCAGCGTCGCCGATGCGGTTTCTCCCTGGCCCAGCGACGAGGTCAGGTTGCCGCTGACGTTGAGATTCGCTCCCGGCGTCAGCGAGGTCACGTCGACCTGCACGGTGCAGGTCGCGCCCGCCGCCACGGTGCCACCGGTGTAGCTCACCGAGCCACTGCCTTGCACCGCCGTCAGGGTGCCGCCGGTGCAGGTGGTCGACGCGTTGGGCGGCGTCGCCACCGTCATCCCGGTCGGGAAGACATCGGTGAAATCGAGGCCGGTAGCGGCCACCGTGCTGGCGGAGTTGTCGATGGTGAAGGTCAGCGTGCTGGTATCGCCGAGATTGATGGTCGCCGGCACGAAGGCCTTCGAGAAGGCCTTTTGCGGGTTGACCGTGACGCTGTCCGTGGCGTTGCCGCTATTGCCGGCATCAGAGGTCAGATCACCGCTGACGTTGTTCTGCACCCCGACCGCCGTACCGGTGATGTCGACCGTCACCGTACAGCTCGAAGACGCCGCCACCGTGCCGCCGCTGTAGCTGATCGTGCCGCTGCCGGCCACCGCCGTCAGCGTGCCACCAGTACAGGTGGTCGCGGCGTTCGCCGGGCTCGAAACCTCGGTCCCGGCCGGCAGGTTGTCGACGAAGGCCAGATTGGCGACCGCGATCGGGTTGCTGTTGTCGATCGTGAAGGTCAGCGTGCTGACCTGGCCCAGGCCGATGAACTGCGGCGCGAAGGCCTTGGCGAAGGTCGGCAGGACGTAGTCGACCTGCAGGCTCGAGGTCGCCTGGCCGCCCTGGCCCAGGGACGAGGTGAGGTTGCCACTGGTGTTGAGGTTGGAACCCGGCGTCAACGAGGTGACGTCGACCTGCAGAGTGCAGGTGGCGCCGGCCGCGACACTGCCACCGGAGTAGCTCACCGAACCGCTTCCCGGCGCCGCCGTGATCGTGCCACCGGTGCAGGTGGTCGAGGCGTTCGCCGGAGTGGCGACGGTCATCCCGGCCGGGAAGGTATCGGTGAAGGCCAGCCCCGTCGCTGCCACCGTGCTGCCACCGTTGTCGATGGTGAAGGTCAGCGTGCTGACGCCACCGACGTCGATGGTGGTCGGCGCGAAGGCCTTCTGGAAGTCCTTCTGCGGATTCACCGTCAAGGTATCCGTCGCGGTCCCGCTGTTACCGGCATCGGAAGTCAGATCTCCGGTGAGATTGACGTGCACGCCGACGGCCGTGCCGGTGACATCGACCGTCACCGTACAAACGGCTCCAGCGGCGACGCTGCCCCCGGTGTAGGCGATCGTGCCGCTGCCGGCCACCGCCGTCAGCGTGCCGCCAAGGCAAGTGGTAGAGGCATTCGCCGGCGTCGACACGGCCACCCCGGCCGGCAAGTTGTCGGTGAAGTCGAGCATCGCCACGCTGACGGTGCTCGCCGTGTTGCCGATGGCGAGGGTCAACTGGCTGACCTGCCCCAAACCGATGAAGTTGGGCGCGAAGTCCTTGGCGAAGGTCGGCGACGGGTTGACCACCAGGTCCGCGGTCGCCGGCTGAGCCACCGGAACACCGGCCTGGAAGAGGTCGCTCGTGGTGTTGGGATAGGTGCCAGCCGCGGCGGTAGCCGGAATCTGCACCGGCACCGGAATGGTGCACGAGCCACCCGGCAACAGAGTGCCGCCGGTGAAGGTCAGGAACGATGTCCCAGAGATCATCGAGCCGCCGCCGCAGACATCGGCGAGCGGTAGCCCCGTGGCCACCAGCCCGGTGAGCACCGCGTCGAGGTCGTCCGTGAAGCTCAAGGACGAAACGGTGCTGGTGGCGCTCAGGTTGCGAATCGTGATGCTCAGGGTCTCGCTGCGACCCGGAGCGGTGTCCCCGGAGAAGCTCTTGGTGAACTCGAGGAAGTCGATCAAAAGCACGTCCGAGGCCGGATCGCCGGTCACCGCCAAGCCACCGATGGTACCGCTGACGGAGCTGGTGGTGTTGGTCGCCGTCGACCCCAGGGAAACCGCAGCCGGCACCTGAACGGTGACGCTGAAGGTGCAAGAGCCGCCGGCCGGCAAATTGGCTCCGGCGACCGACAACAGACCAGATCCCACAATGCTCGAGCCGGCGCCGCAGAAGCCCGCCGCCGGCAAGGTCACGGCGGTCAGCCCGGTGAGGGCGGCATCGAGATCGTCGGTGAAGGCGATGCCGGTGGCCGCATTCGCCGCATCGAGGTTGGTGAGGGTGAACTCGAGCGTCGCCGTCCCGCCCGGAGCCACCGGATCATCGGTGAACTCCTTGGTCAGGGAGAGCTGGGTCGAGGAAACCTCCAGCACGTCCAGGGCCGGCGGTATGAACGCGCCGCCACCGCCGATGGCACCGGACAGGTTGCTGGTGCTGTTGTTGTAGAAGCCGGAAGCGGCGCCGCCGGGTACCCGTGCCGTGATCGAGAATGTGCAAGAAGTACCCGCCGTCAAGGATCCGTTCTGGAAAACCAAGACGGTCGGCCCCGAGGTGCCGAGGACCGATCCTGCACCGCAAGGCGCGGTCGGCAGCGCTCCCTCCACCGCCAAACCGCTGAGGGTGGCGCCCAGATTGTCGCTGAACATCAGGTTCGTGGCATCGAGGGTCGAGCCGTTGGAGATGGTGAACTCGAGGGTCACCAGATCGCCCGGAATCACCGGATCGTCGGTGAACTCCTTGGTGAAAGTCAGTCCTCCGATCAGCAGAGTGTCCTGGGCGCCGCCGCCGATCGCCGTAACGCCGGAAACGGTCGCCGTGACACTCGACGTGATGTTCACGAAAGCACCTGGAATCGCACTGGCAGGCACCTGCAGGGTGACCGAGAAGGTACAGCTCGCCCCCGGCGCCAAGGTGCCGCCGCTGAGGGTGAGGAGCGAAGTTCCCGAAAGGGTCGAACCGGTGCCGCAGACGTCCGAGGCCGGCAAGCCCGTGGCCTCCAACCCGGTGATCACGCCGGCCAGATTGTCGGTGAAGGTGATGGCCGTGGCGTCGGCCGGCGCCGCCTCGTCATGGGTCAGAGTAAATTCGAGGGTCACCGTGTCGCCCGGATCGACCGGGTCGTCGGTGAAGCTCTTCTGCAGTCTCGGCGCTCCAACCACCGCCAGGTCGTCGGTCGCCACGTTGCCGGTACGGAAGGTCCCGCCGACGTCCGCCGTGATCGCCGAAGTGGTGTTGAGGTAGGTTCCCACCGGGGTCCCGACCGGAATCAAGAGATCCACCGAGAAGGTACAGGAGGCGCTCGCTGCGAGAGATCCGCCGGTTATCTGAAGGTTCAGGCTGCCGCTGTTGATGAAGGTGAACGCGAAGGATCCGGCACCACAGAAGCCGATCGCCGGCAGCGAGGAGGCCGTCACCCCAGAAATGAAGCCGCCCAGGTCGTCGGTAAAGAAAAAGTCCGACGCCGTCGCGGTCGCGCTGTTGTTGGTGATGGTGAACTCGAGGGTCACCGTGTCGCCGGCACCGACCGGATTGGTCAGGAAGGTCTTGGTCAAGGTCGGGCCGTCGGTGACGACGAGGATCTCGCTCGCCGCTTCGCCGCTCACCGGCGAGCCACCTCGGGTTCCGCTGACCGTGCTGGTGGTGTTGGGGTAGGAAGCGGGTGCCGCTCCCGCCGGGACCTGAAGGGTCACGCTGAAGGTGCAGGAGCCCTCCGCCGGCAGGTTGCCGCCGGCAAGGGTCAACGTGCTGGTCCCCGAGAGGGTCGAACCCGCTCCGCAGACGTCCGAAGCTGGAAGCCCCGTCGCCACCAGGCCGGTGAGGGTGGCATCGAGATCATCCGTAAAGGTCAGCCCGGTCACCGCTTCCGTGCGGCTGCGGTTGGTGAGCGTGAACTCGAGGGTCACCGTGTCCCCCGGCAACACCGGATCGTCGGTGAAGTCCTTTCGTAGGGTGAGATCACCACCGGTGACGGTGAGGACATCGGTCGCCCGTCCAGTGGTAAAGAACTGAAATAAGTTGTTCCTGTAGGTCAAGAAGTCACTGCTGTTGACGGAGGTACCCAAAGCCAGACCGATGACATCGACCTGAACCGTACAGTTTCCATCCATCGGAATCCCGGCATCGGAGGCGTCTGCGCCTGAATAGCCGAAGACGCTTGACCCCGGAACGGCATCGAAGACCCCGCCCTCGCAAGTCGTCGAAACGTTGGCCGGACCGGCAATCACCACTCCAGTCGGCAAATCGTCGGTGATGGTCAGGCCGGCGAAGCCCGGCGATTCGGTGTTGGCGTCGATCGTGAACGTCAGAGTGCTACGCCCACCCAGGGAGATCGTATCCGGCGAAAAGACCTTCGAAAAAGAAACCAACGACGCGTTGATGGTCAGGCTCGCCATCGCCGTCCCGCTGTTGCCCGCTGACGACGTCAGGTCGCCGGAAATGTTGGTGTGGGTGCCGGCGGCGGAGCCGGTGACGTCGACCTGGACCGTACAGATCCCAAAGGCTGACACCGCCCCATCGCTGAAGGTGATCGTGCTGCCACCGGCGGGGGCCGTCAGGGTTGCGCCGGTGCAGTCGCTCGAGGCGCGCGGCGGATCGGCGATGGTGAGAGCTGCCGGCAGCGTATCCGTGAAGGCGAGGTCCGTGACCGCCGAGCCACTGTCGCCGTTGTCGATCGTGAAGGTCAGCGCCACCACCGTGTCGGGGCCGGTGGTGCCGAGCTCGAAGGACTTGCTGAAGCCAGGCTGCGCCTGCGCCGCCGTCGCGCCGCAGAGGGCCATCACCGTGAACAGAACCAAAACCCCTCGCCGCATCAGAAATGAATTCACAATCGACCTCTCTCTCCGTTCAGGAAGGAAAGTCACCCTCGGATATCAGGACCGTCGGCGCACCGCGGACGGCAGACCTCGCTGCTCAGCGAGTCGTGGCTTCACGCAGAGTAAGACCTACCCCACGCGATTGTACCCTCTGGCGGCGAGAATTCCGGTCACCCAGGTGACATCTCAAGAGCGCGCCGCACTCTGTCGCCCAGGCCGCGCAGCCGTTCCCGGGGTTCGTTCGAGTACACAAAACGTATGTACTCCGTGGCATTTTGCCCACCCCACCCCGCCATCGCGGTGGCACACACCTTCTGTGCCAGCAGGCGACGGGACATTTCGGCCCCATTGATGCCGAAGTCCGAAACCCTCATCAGCAGGGACCAGCCCCCACCCGGCACCCCCACCGGCAGGCCGGCCAACTCGTCGAGCATCAGGTCGCGGCGAGCCTGGAGCTCGGCGACGAAGGCCGGCAGGGTTGCCGCCGACCGCTCGAGGGCCAGAGCGACGGCATCCTGCGCCAGGCCCACCGGCACCACCACGTTGGCGATCGAAACCGCCGTCAGGTCCGGCATCAACCACTCCGGCGCCACCACCCAACCCACCCGCCAGCCGATCATGCGCAGCTCTTTGGCCGACGAACCCACCGAAACGGTGCGCTCCGCCATCCCCGGAAGCCCCGCCGGATGAACCAGCTCCCGGCCGTCGAACAACAGCCGTTCCATGGCCGCATCGACGATCAGCAGGAGATCGTGCTGGCGGCAGAGGGCCGCCACCAGTTCCCAATCGTCGGCACCGAAAACCGCTCCCGTGGGCATCGACGGCGACATCAGGAGCATCGCCGTGGTACGCGGCCCGACGGCGGCCCGCAGCCCGGCGTGATCGAGCCGCCACTCGCTGCCAGGCGAGAACACCAGCGGCGCAAACGCCGGCACGCCTCCGGCGAGGCGAACCCGGTTGATCAGGCCGGCATAGGTGGGATCCGTCAGAACCACCTCGTCGCCGACCTCGAGGGTCGCCAAGAGCACGTTGAGGATGCCCGCCAGGCCGCCGGCGGAGATGACGCAGTGGCGCTCGCCCGAATAGTCGACGCCGCTGGTCCGGGAGACATGCTCGGCAGCGACCCGGCGCAAACGATCCTGGCCGACGAAGGGCAGATAGCTGTTGTCGGCGTCGCGCTGCGCCGATCGGCGGGTCATCTCCACCGCCTCCGCATCCGGAAGAACGTCGACGTCGAGGTTTTCGAGGCGCAGAAAGTCCTCGCCAGAGCGATCCGCCAAGGCCCCCATCTGGTCGACACCGATGCCGGCGATGTGGCGCAGCCGCTGCGGTCGCCGGCGCTTCACGACAGTTGCCGTGCCTGCAGTGAAACCTGCTTGCCGCCGTCGAGCACCTGCCGACCGAGCTCGCGAAAGCCGAAGCTGTCGTGGAACCGGCGTGAGCCGTCGTTGGGGGGCTCGATGTCGTACTCGCAGGTCACCGTCCCCACCCCTTGCTGGCGAGCGAAGTCGAAGAGATCGCGATAGAGCATGCCGCCCAAGCCCAGCCCCTGGCAGGCGCGATCGACGACGATGCGATCGATGTAGAGAAAGGAGTCGAGGCAGGACTCGAACCAGCGATAGTTCGGGCTGTCGTAGCCGCTACCCTCGCGAAAGGCGAGCAGGAAAGCGCGGATCTCGCCGTTCTGCTCGACCACCCGATGGTAGGCCGAAAGGGAATCGAGCAACGCCAGACGATCTCCGTCCATCGGGCTGAGGTAGGCCTCGAACTCGAGATTGAGGCGCAGAATGGTCGGAAAATCTCGCGCCTCCGTCGGCCGGATGGCAAGCCCAGAAATCGTCATCGTGGTGACCTCTCCTCCCCGTCATGACCGCCAGCGGTACCGGGCGCCCTGCCCGCTGGCCACCCAGATCCTTCGATGGCCCCATTATCGCCCGCTCCTCGAAACGGATCGCGGGTCCAGCGGCACAAGCAGGAGAACGCTCGGGCTCGAACCGGGCGCCGCAGGTCATGACATGGTTGCAAGATGAATCCGATGATGACCGAGGAGGGAGAGATGAAGAAGCGCTACGCGATGACCTGCCTGGTGGGATTGCTGATGCTGGGTTTCGCCGTACTGCCGGCGATGGCCGACAAGCTGGCCTGCGAGAAGGTGCCCTACCAGGTCAATCCGGACGCCGCCCAGGACCGAATGGACAGCCCGACCAATTTCCTGAGCTGCCCGGCGGGACGCTACGCCCTGTGCTACTACTCCGGTGCCGACCCCTTGCCCTGCACCACCGACGGCGATCGGGCCGACTGCCAGTGCCAGGTCTTCGAAGCCCAGGATGACGCTCCCATGTACGTCGAGATCGAAGGCATCCTCAACCTCTGCGTCTACAAGGAAACGGTCGAGCAGTGCGGCGAGGACGGCTCCGGCTGCCGCAACGTCTGCAATGACGATCCCAAGGCACCGCAGTGCCGCGGCCTCGACCTGCCGGACGACCCGCCGGTCGCCAAGGTCTGCGAGTACATTCGCCGTGGCACCTTCCACCCGGAGTCGGAGATCACTTCGACCTTCAGCTTCGCCACCGTGCTCGACCCGGCGAGCGACGAGGAGTTCGAGATCGGCTGCAATGACCGCTACGGACACTACGCGGGCTGCATGACCGCTCCCTGCGGCCAGCTCGAAACCGCCGAGAACGGCAAACCCTATGTCAGCTGCTCGTGCCCGCTGTGGCCCGCGACGAGCCTCGCCGACTACCAGTTCGGCCGCGCCTGCGGCGACTCCACCACCGGCAACTGCGCTCTGAAGTACGGCCAAGTATGGTCCGCCGCCTACAACCCGGCGGGCTGCCCGACGACTCCCTAGCAGGCTGCTGAAAAAGTCCGCTTCGCGGCTTTTCCAGCGCTGCTAGCTGTTTGTTTCAGGGGGGCTAGAGGCGCCCCCCTCGGCCGCACGCACATGTCGTGCGGCCTCACCCCCGACCTCGGCGGCTCTTGCCGCCGCCGGGCCCTCTCGGGCCCGGTCGCAGGTTGCCGACGAGTTTTTCAGCAACCTGCTAGCGGGCGGCAGCAGGACCGCGGACAGCTTCTACCAGCGCTCGCCGGCCGAGACACCGGCGAGCGCTTTGCACGATGGCCCTAGGAGCAGGTCGCCACCGGGCCCTCGAGTTCGAGGGGGAGCCTCACGCAATAGCCGCCACAGCTCCCATCCGGATTGCAGGTGGGACAGAAATCGCCGAGCGGACCAATTCCAAACAGGCAGATTCGTAACCCCTGGATTTCCTCCTGAGGGGTGCAGCAACCGCTGCCGCTCGCCGGACTTGCCGACGGCGTGAAGAGGCCGAGATTTTCGCCGGCCGCATCAGCGGACGGCGTCTCTTCGGGCGATGGGGCGGCCTGGGCGAGAGTCCCAAGATCTTCGTCAAAGCTGACTGGCGGGCCCTCCGAGGCCAACGCCGGCGAGAGCCCAAAGCACAGAGCTCCGATCAACACGATCGAGAGGGGGAAGAGTTTCTTCGGATTGTAAATATTTTTCATATACTAACAATAGCATATTAAAATAAATAACTACAACCCGCCCCGATCGAGACCTTCTCCCCTACTCGACCTCGACCACCATCTCGATCTCGACCGCGATGCCGATCGGCAGCGATGCCATGCCGACGGCGGCGCGGGCGTGCTGGCCGCGCTCCTTGCCGAAGACCTCGACCAGCAGATCGGAGCAGCCGTTGATCACCGCCGATTGCTGGGTGAAGTCCGGCGTCGAGCGCACCATGCCCAAGACCTTGACGATGCGCCGCACGCGGTCGAGATCGCCGATCTCCCCTTTCAGGCTCGACAGCATGGCCAGCGCCGTCAGGCGAGCCGCTTCGTAGCCCTGCTCCACCGACACGTCGTCGCCCAAGCGTCCCTTGATGTAACCGCCCTCTGCGCGCCAGGGGCCGTGGCCGGACAGGAACACCAGATTTCCGGTACGCACGGCGCGCACATAGTTGGCGGCCGGCGGCGGCAGGGTGGGCAGCTCGAGGCCGAGCTTCGCCAGGCGCCCCTCGGGGGTCGCCGCCTTGGCGTCGTCGGCCATGGCCGCCGGAACCGAGATCAAGCTGGAAAGCACCAGAACCGAGGCCGTAAGAGCCCATAGTCGCTGCATCGATCGCATCGCGAACCTCCTTTTCGGTCGAGAGAACGTCCGCGATATTAGCCCGACCTCCTCCCCGGGGCGATGACCGCTACGGCCGGGAATCGCTCCACGAGCTGGTGTCGCCGGATTCGAAGCCGTCGGCGAAGATCGCCGTTGGATCCTCCAGGCCATCGATCGAGAAGCAGCGGTAGGTGCTGCCGGTGCCGCGGGGATTGCCGCCGTCGGCGGTGCCGACGTCGCGCCAGGTCACCAGCACCTGGGGACGCCCCTGATCGTCGGGTTGGGGCGGAAAGTTGACCCCGGGACGATCCTGGACACCGCTGGTCACGGTGTTGGCCCGCGTTTCGCCACCGATCGGGTTGCCATCGGCGTCGTAGACCTGGAGGTAGACGTCGAGCTCGTCTCCCTGGACACTCGAATCACCGGCCCAGACCACGGCACTCAGGCCATCAGGGCCATAGGCCACCGCCGGCTGGCCCTGAGCGTTGACGGTAGTGGTGTTGACCACGAAGTCTCCACCGATGGGATTGCCGTCGGCATCGAAGCGGCGCCCTCGCACGTTCACCGGATCGCCGGGGGCATCGTCGAGGTGCTCCCAGACGACCAAGAAGTCACCGCCTTCTGGATCCGCAGCCACTTCCGGCAGCAGATTGCCGAAGCTCGCCGCCGTCGTCGAGATGGTGAACTCCGGCGACACGACGGGGCTGGGGCCGGCGGTATCGACGATATTGCCGACGATCTGCGGCAGGTTGGTGGCCGTCACGACCAGGCGATTGCCGGCCGGATCGAGCAAAGCGACGCTGGGGTCGGCGCGTCCCGGAGGACTGATCAGAAAGCTCGGGTCGATGACATTGCCGGTCGCGCCATCGATGCGTTGCCCGCGAATCTCGGCGAAGCCACCCGGCGGAATGTCGGTGTAGACCACCGTGACGCGGCCCTCGTCGTCGATGCCGACGTCGGTTCCCGCCAGGATCACATCCGGGAACGGCGCCGTCGGGATGTTGTCGATGATCGGTACCGAGAGCAGGGATTGACCGCTCTCGTCATAGGTGGCGATTCGCACCGCCAGGGTCTGTGGCATGGCGCCGTCGACGGCGAAGCTGAAAACGACGAAGTCGCCATCGTCGGCGGCGTTGCGCCGCCGGCTACTGCCCGGCGTCACTTCGGCGACGGTGGTCAGCTCGATCGGCAGAATGTCGAGCTCCTGGGGATCGGCAGTCTCGTGAATGACGTCGTTGAGAATCGCCATCTCCGGCGCCATCGCCGGCCGAAAACGCGTTCCTCCGAAGAGCACATCGGCGAAGGTTCCTCGAATGCTCTCGACGCGAAAGCCACCCAGTGAGGTGCCCGATTCCGGCACCTCCCCGATCTGGCCTTCCGCCGTCGGCACCACTACCGGCCCCCCGGCACCGGCGACCGCCGCCAGGACGAACCCGAGAGTGGCGAGCTGAAGCACGAGAACCCATCTGACCTTTCGCTGGCGCATGGCGCTCCTTCCTGTTCCGTGGACCGTTGTTCGACCGAGATCGCCCCTCTTACGGAACCGCTCGGGAGTCGGATGAATCGCCCATCGCCTTTCGATTCACAACGCTTCCGCGCTTAGCGTTGATAGAAGGACTGTCCGATCGGTCCCTCGTAGGTCGAACCCCTCCCCCAGGACCCGTCGCCCCCTGCGGCGACTCAGCGCAAAGGAGAATCCATGTTGCGCCCCACCTCCCCACTCACCCTCGTCACCCTGTGCGTCGTCTTCATCCTGGCGAGCGTAGGCTCGGCCCTGGCGACCTCGATCCCGGTCGCGGAGAAGCCTCAGGAAGAGGAGCCCCGTGCCCCCGGCCGCCTCGCCGGCAGCGCCTACGCCGTCGGCAATGCCGCCTGGGACGGCGCCCTGGTCATCGAAGTGATCTCTGCCGAGGGCCTATTCGCCGCCAGTGCCGCCAGCGACGCCGATGGCGCCTATGCCGTGCCGAGCCTCGCCGAAGGTCACTATGTGGTGGTGGCCAAGGACGCCGCCAGCGGTGCCTCGGCGTCTTATCAGGTCGACATCGCCAGTGGCCTCGAGACCCGACTCAATTTCATCCACGATGACCGGCGCAGCGACTCCTTGATCGCGGCACCGGCGGCCTTCATCCTGCGCGACGGCGACCCCAGCCCCGACCCGATGCGCGACGGAGTGGTCGACCTGCGCGACCTCGAGTTCGTGCGCAGTGAGCGCGGTGCCGTCACCGACAAACCCACCGACGACGCCGACCTCAACGACGACGGCCGGGTCGACGACCAGGACATCGCCATCGTGCGCTCATCCTTCGGCCGTGCGGCCCTCACCCTCGGAACACCCTTCTCCGCCGATGTCCAGCCCGGCGGCAGCGTTTGCACGCTGGCCAACGGCGCCATCGAGATCCGCTCCCTCGCCGGACACACCACCGGCTCCCTGGTCGAGCTCGAAGGCGGCGTGGTGCGGCTGGTGGTTTCCGATGACAGCGGCGTCGCCACCTCGGAGCAGCTCGGCGCGATGACCTTCGACGACGATCCCGCGGCCCCGTCCTTCATCGACGTGTCGCTCGCCGATGGTCGGGTCGTGGGCGGCGAGATCGGCCTCAACGTCGACCTCGACGCCTACCCGGAGACCCTCGTCGGCAGCGGCAAGGTCGCCGGCGGCTACGTCGCCTTCCGGCCCGGCGGCTTCGAGCGCTATCGCCTCACCGGCATCGAGGGCAGCCTGGCGGTCGGCGCCACCACCGTCGCCTACGCCTGCGACGAAGGCAACGACAAGAAGGAGGACAAGGCCTGCGAGACCAAGCAGGAGCCGCGCGGCTCGGCCCTGTGCAGCTTCGGCGGCACCGCCTGCAAGACCGATGGCGCCGACTGCGCCAAGAACGGCGGCTGCAAGACCTGTCGCAATGCCATCGTCACCTACTACCACCCCAACGACCCCACCCGGCCGATCGGCAAATCCTGCAACGGCTGTAGCTGTTTCTAAGGGCGAGAGAACGAGGGGGCTCGACCGAGCCCCCTCTTCCAATTCCGACGGAAAGCGCCTAGAAGAACGGCAGGATCTCGAACCCCACCACCTCGCTGCGTACGGTTCCGGCGGTCACCGGATCGGTGATCTCGAACTGCACGAACCACACCTGGCCGATCAGCGAAAAGTTGTAGGGGATGGCGATGGTGGCGCCGATCAAGCCGTGCCCCGAAGGGCCGACCTTGCCCACCGCCGGCACCACCTGGGTGGTCGGGCTGAGCCAGAACTGCCCACCGCCCAAGGGGATCACCGGATCGCCGAAGGAGCGTACCCCGACCCGCAAGGTGCCGAAGAGGTCCTGCTCGGCGACCAGCGGTGGGTTGTCGGGATCGATCTCGACTCCCAGCATGAGGGTCAGGATGGGGTTGCCGATGAAGGAGTCCGGCGGCGTGAAGATCGGGCGCAAGGCACTGCCGTCGGCGAAGGTCTCCGGGAAGCCATAGCGCCGCATCGCCCGCATCGCCCAATGATCGGTGGTGCCGGTGCCGGATTCCCGCGCCACGTAGGAGTCCCCGATCACGATCGGTGCGGTCAGGTTGACGGTGGTCCGATCGTCGCCGCTCGCCAAGCTCCCGAAGCCGCGCACGAAGCCTGATTCGAGATGCACGATCTCGAAGGACAGGGGCGAGGTGACGGCACTCGGGGACACCACGTCGAGGCTGAAGGAGCCCTCCGAGACGGTCGCCGAATCGATGATCATGTCCGGTGAGATATCGCCGTCGAGCCAGTCCCAGAGGTGATTGACGATGTTGCCGGCGGTGCCGGTGAGCGCACGCCCCTGGGTGGTGTAGTCCGGATGGGGACCGAGGTAGACGTGGCCGGGATCGAAAGCCGGATTGGTACCGCTGGGCCAGACCAGATCGAGATAGCGGTCCCGCGCCGTGTTGAGGGCTCCGACGTCGGCCTTGACGGCCCAGGTGGCGTAGGTCTGCGGCAAGCTCCCGAAGCCGTTCCAGAAGGCCCGCCAGATCTTCTTCTTGTTGCCGTCCAGGAGATAGAGATAGGACGAGTTCTCGTCATAGACGACGCCGGTGAAGTCGGAGCCCGCGGCGATGTACTGGCTCGACTCCGACAGGTTGCCGAAGAAGTCCGCCGTCCAGTGCTCGACGATGCCGGCACCGAAGCTTCCCGCACGCCGTCCGGCAACCAGGAACGAGCCGTCGGAGAGGCGATGGTAGTCCCCCGGCACCCCGACCCCGGTCTGGGCTTCGTTGCCGGCGCCGTCGTGCAGCAGGCCGGAGGCGCTCACCGACGAGCTCAGGGGACCGCTGTCCGCCAAGGCCCGGGTCGAGCGCAGAATCGGGTACGGAAGGTAGGGCACGTGGTCGACCGGCCGAGGATTGATGGTCGGCGTTCCAGGGGCGATGACGATCGGCGACTGGGCCGCCAGCGATCCAGCGACCAGTCCGGCGATAACGATGACGTAGGGCAGGATTCGACGCGTGGTGGTCATCACTTGCACCCCCCGGGTTGCTGCTTGTTGAGAGCGTCCTTGTGCTTCTGCCAACTGTCCTTGGCAGCCTCGGCGTCCTTGATGCGATCCTCGATCTTCTTCTTTTCGTCGGGATCCGTTTCCTTACCGGCGAGCGCCTCCAGAACCGCGATGTGGACACCCCAGGCATCGAGGGAACGGTTGACGATGCCGCACTTGTCCTTGAAGGACTGGCCCTTGCGCGGGTAGCTGTACTTCTGCGTCAAGCGCACTCCTTCGTGGGCGAGGAGCCCCGCCAGGCTGGCGTTGGCAGCACTGCCGGAACCGCCCAGCCACTTGTCTCCCAGCACCACGAACTCATTGCCCTCGCCCACCGCTTCTGTGCCCGAGACCTTCTTGCCGTCGTCGGCCTCCGGAGTGGTGAAGGCATCGTGCCCCTTGCGCTCGAGGGTCTTCTTGCGCAGCCGCGTCTCGTACTGACCGGTGTCGGGATTCTTCTTGCCCTTCTTGGCCTTGAGGGCGGCGTCGAGGGCCTTCTCCGCCTTCTTGCGATTGGGATCCTCTTCGTCCATCGCATCGACGGCGCAGTGGAGCGCGTCGAGGGCATCGCAGACATCCTGGTTGTCGCCGCCCGAGAGCGGGCTCCCGGGGGGCGACTCCTGGGCCCCGACAAGACCTGGAGAGAGCACCAAAAGCGCCAGGAAGAAAAGGTATGGACCGCGCTTTCTCGGCCCGGCGGATGGGTCGCTTCGCATCATGAGTCCTCCGTCCTGCCCCGCGAGGCGAGCGGCGACCACGTCGCGTATTTCGGGCGTTCGAGTTGTGGGTACCTATTCCTAGAAGCGCCATTGGTGATCGGAAGCAACAGGCGAATGCACGACTCTCCGTTAGGCTTGGAAGAAACCTTTCCGATTGCGAGCCAGGAGATGATGAGGAAACCCGCGACCCCTTCGACCCCGAATCCGCCGCCACTTCGCCGACGCCCGACCTCGTCCACCCGATGGCTCCTGTCCTGGATGGCGATCACCCTCGCTCTCGGCTGCCTGCCGGGAGCGTCACCAGCAGCAGCCTCGGAAGCTAAGCTCGCCGAGCGCTTCGGCCGGCTGGCCCTCGACTGCGTGCATCGCGAGTACCCCAACAAGATCGCCCACGTGCTGCAGGGGGATGAGGACGCCAAACCACCGCGGCGCCTGACACCGGCCTTCTACGGTTGCTACGACTGGCACTCGGCGGTCCACGGCCATTGGTTGCTGGCGCGCCTGGCCCGCACCGTGCCCGACAGCCCCTTGGCGGAGCCCGCTCGCCAGGCCCTCGCCAAGAGCTTGACGCGAGATCACATCGCCATCGAGGTGGGCTACCTTTCGGGTGCGGGCAGGGTTTCCTTCGAGCGCCCCTACGGACTCGCCTGGCTGCTGCAGCTCGCCGCCGAGCTCGACGAGTGGCAGGACCCGGCGGCGCAACGCTGGCGGCAAGCCCTGCTACCCCTCGAAGCACTGGCGGCAGAGCGCCTGAAGGAGTGGATCCCGAAGCTCACCTACCCGATCCGAGTCGGCGAGCACTCGCAGACGGCCTTCGCCTTCGGCCTGGTCCTCGACTGGGCGCGCATCACCGGCGACGACGAGATGGTGACGCTGCTCGAGCGCCGCATCGGCGAGCTCTACGGCGCCGACCAGAAATGTCCCCTGGCCTATGAGCCGTCGGGCCAGGACTTTCTCTCACCCTGTCTCGCCGAGGCCGATCTCATGCGGCGGATCCAGCCGCCGGCGAAGTTCGCCGGCTGGCTGACGCGATTCTTGCCGGGCCTCGGCGCCGCCACCGCCGGTGGTTGGATCGAGCCCGCCGTGGTCAGCGATCCGGAGGATCCCAAGCTGGCCCATCTCGACGGACTCAACCTCAGCCGAGCCTGGATGCTCGACGGCATGGTCTCCGGGCTCGCCGACGACGACCCGCGCCGTCCCACGCTGGAGAGGGCCGCGCGAGCCCATCGTGACGCCGGCCTCGCCGCGGTCACCGGCGCCCACTACGAGGGCGGCCACTGGCTAGGCAGCTTCGCGATGTACCTGGTGACCGAACGCGGCCTCGCCGGGCGATCGCAGGAGCGGCCGGCGGCGCAATAGCGAATGCCAGCGTTGGCCCACTGCCAACTCCGTCGACGGGCGCGCAGACTGCGCGAATCCGCGCAACACGAAGCGCGCAACCTGCGCGTCACCGCCCCTTCGGCGCGATCCCGAGTCCCGCGACCGACCGGCAGCGGCGGCATCGGGCCCCAGTCGCAGATCTGGCAGGGGTCTTGCTCTCGCTACTCAACGTGCAGCGACCTTCGATGAGGCAACCGTGACCGATCGACCCCAGGACGAGACCCGCACCATCGCCGACCTCGCGGACCGGCGAGCTCCCGAAGGGCAGCCACAGGTCGCCCGGGCCAGTTTGCTGGGTCGGTACCTGATCCTCGATCCGATCGGTCAGGGCGGCATGGGGCGGGTCTATGAGGCCTACGACCCAGAGCTCGATCGCAAGGTCGCGATCAAGGTCCTGCGCCATCGCGGGGCGGCTGCCGACCAGGCCCGGCTGCAGCGCGAAGCCCAGGCCACGGCCCGTCTGTCACACCCCAACGTGGTCACCGTTCACGACGTCGGCCTGGCCTCCGGCCGAGTCTTCATGACCATGGAGCTACTCTCCGGCCAGCCCCTCGACCAGTGGATCGACAGCGGTCCCCGCAACTGGAAGGAGACCGTGCGGGTCTTCCTGCAGGCCGGTCGCGGTCTCGCCGAGGCTCACCGGGCCGGCGTGGTCCATCACGATTTCAAACCCAGCAACGCTTTCCTCGGCGAAGACGGGCGGGTTCGGCTGCTCGACTTCGGCGTCTCCGAGGCGGTCCTCCCCGGCGGGGCCTCGGCAACGCCCACATCGACCCACGGCGGCACTTCCGGCTACATGGCTCCGGAGCGCCGCGCCGGCCACGGCGTCGACGCCCGCAGCGACCAGTACAGCTTCAGCGCTTCCCTCCACCTGGCCCTGCTCGGCAACCTGCCGCGGGAGCCGCGGGAAACCGACCGCAGGCGCCTGCCGAGGGCCCTGCGGCCGATTCTCGACCGCGGCCTCACCGAGCATCCCCAGGACCGCTACTCGTCCATGGAGGACCTGCTCACCGCCCTCGAAGGCACGGTGCGCTCGCGCCACTGGATCGGCGTCGCCGCGGCCGCCCTCCTGGCGAGCGCTCTGCTGCTGCTGCCGCGAGGGTCGGGCCAGACCTTGTGCGCCGAAGGGCCCGCCGAACTCGAGCCGGTGTGGAACGCCGATCGCCGAGGCAAGCTCGAGAACACCCTCGCGGGCCAAGGCGACCACCACCACGCCCGCGGCATCCTCGGGCTTCTCGATCGCTTCGCCGCGAGCTGGACCGAGGCCTACGGCGAGACTTGCCGCGCCACCCACGTCGCCGGCCACCAGTCGGCGGACCTGCTCGATCTCCGGATGACCTGCCTGGCCAGCCGCCGCGACGACTTCGATGCCGTCATCGCCGCCCTCGAAGGCATCGATCCCAACGCCGTGAGCCGCGCCGTCGGCGCGGTGGCGGCGCTGCCCAGTCTCGACGCGTGCGCCGACACCGAAGAGCTCTTGGCGCTGCCGCCCATGCCCTCCGACCCGCAACGGCGCCTGGCCCTCGAAGCGCTGAGAAAGGACCTCGCCCTGGCCCGCGCCGACCGGCAGTTTCGCCAATCCCCGGAGCTCGATCACGCCGCCGAGCTCGTCGCCCGCGCCGAAGAGCTCGGATACGCCCCGCTGATCGCCAGAGCCCACCTCGGGCGCGCCGTTCTGCTCGACGAGCACCTCGCCGATGCGGAACGCGCTCCGCAGGCCTATCGCCGCGCCCTCGCCAGCGCCTTCGCGGCGCGCAGCCAGCGCCTCGCAGCCCAGGCTCTGATCGGCCTGGCCGATTTCTCGGGCCAAGTGGCCGACGACTTCGCCAGCGCGGCGGAGTGGGCCGAGCTCGCCCAGGCCGTGGTCGCAGGACTCGGAGCCGAAAAGCATCCCGATGTGGCGGCCGACCTCGAGAACGCACTCGGCATTCAAGCCTGGAAACGCGGCGAAGTTTCGCGCGCTCGGGAGCACTTCCTGGGCGCCCTGGAAGCCACCCAACAGGCCTTCGGCGAGACCTCCCCTCGCCTGCGCCAGGTGCTCAACAACCTCGGCGCTCTCACCGTCGACGATCCCCTCGAAGCGCTGCCCTACCTCGAGCTCTCGATCGCCGTCGAGGAGGCGACCTTTGGCCCGGACTCCTGGAGCCTCGGTCCGGCCCTGGTGAATCTGTCTTCGATCTACGCCGAGCTGCAGCGCTACGACGAGGCCCTCGCCGCCTGCCGCCGCGCCGAAGGGGTGCTGCTGCCGGTCCACGGGGAGGACCATCCCTACCTGATCTATCCCCGCCTGCAGGAAGGCCTGATCCACGTTGCCGAGGAGCGCAGCCAAGCCGCTCGGACCGTTCTCGAGCCGCTCGCGAGCAGCGCCGAAAAGAGCCTCGGGAAGGGCCATCCGATCCTCGCCCAGGTGCTCCAAGGGCTGGCCGACGCCCATCTCTTGGCGGATCAGCTCTCGGACGACCAGCTCGCCACCGCCGAATCGCTCCTGCTCGAGGCCCAGGAGATCGCTGTGGCGCTGCCGCCGGACCATCCCAACCGGGCCTCGGTGGCGATCAGCTTGGGACAGCTCCGGCTGGCTCAAGGTCGCCATGGCGAGGCCCGAAGCCTGTTCTCCTCGGCCCTCGAGAAACTCGACGGCAGCGGCCGGCGCGAGCATCTCCGAGCCGCCCTCGGCCTGGCGCGCTCGCTGCTCGCGGCGGGCCGGCGACAAGCCGCCGTAAAGGCCCTCGAAAGCACCCTCGATCAGCTCCATCAACCGGACCCGAGACTGCTCGCCGCAGCCCATTTCACCCTTGCCCGCGCCCTCTGGAACGACGATCCGGAACGCGCCCTGGAGCTCGCCGAGGAGGCGCGACAAGCATCCCGAGAATGGCAAGGTCCCGGCGCCGAAAGACACCAGGCCATCCAGCAGTGGCTGGCCACCAGGAACCCCTCATGAAGCCATCATCGGTCTTCCGCCTCGTCGCCGAGGATCCGCAGAGAACCCTCTCCCTGGTCCTCTCGCCGGGCTCCAACTCCCTCGGATCCGATCCCTCGAATCGCCTCGTCCTGACCGATGCCGGCGTTTCGCGGCGCCAGGCCACCTTGGTCGTGGAGGGCGACAGCGTGTTGGTGATCGACCGTCAGAGCAAGAATGGCACCTACATCGACGGGCGCCCGATCTCGAGCGCCGAGCTCTTGCCCGGTGAAACCGTCGCCTTCGGACCGGTCGAGCTGCGCCTCGAGCGGGTCGCCAAGGACGACGTCGAGCTCGGACTCGCCCTCGCCGCCCCCGAGAGCGGCCCGAGAACCGCAGCCGGCACCACCGCCTTCGCCCAGCCTCCCAAGGATCCTCGCCTCGACTACTGGCTGGGCCTGATCCGCCGCTTCACCACCACCCTCGCCGAGCGAGGCGCCGGGGCAGCCCTTGGAATGGCTCAGGACGAGCTCGGTTGCTCCGCCCTCGCACTCCTCGATCCGCACTCGGGAACGGTGCTCGCGGCCTGCGGCGATACCAGGAACCTGGCCCGGCGGGAGACCACGGAGAAGAGTCTCGATCGACGACAACGGTTCCGCACCAGCGCCGACAGCACCCACTACTTCGATGCCATCGACGGCGGCTTCGTCGAGCTCGTGGCGCTGGGAGATTTTCCCTACCGCGAGTCCAGCGAGGAGCTCTTCAGCACCCTGCTCACCCTCTGCCTGGTGCTTTCTCAGGAACCCGCCGTCGGCGTTTCCTGGGGAGCCCACCGAGCTCTGCCGTTGACCTTCCCACCAGGCTACATCGCGGGAGCCTCGCCGGCCCTCGAAGCCCTCCACGGAGAGCTTCATTCGGCCAGCCAAAGTCACCTGCCCACCCTCATCATGGGCGAGACCGGCACCGGCAAGGAGCTCACCGCTAGAACCCTTCACCTGTCGTCCCCACGCCGTCACCAGCCCTTCGTCGTGATCAACTGCGCGGCCATCCCCCACGAGCTCCTCGAGGCCGAGCTGTTCGGTATCGGCGATCGCGTCGCGACCGGCGTGGCGGCGCGGCGCGGCAAGTTCGAAGAGGCCAACGGCGGCACGCTGTTTCTCGACGAGATCGGCGACACCCCGGCTGCGCTGCAGGCCAAGCTGCTGCGCGCCCTCCAGGAGCAGCGCATCGAGCCCCTGGGTCGGCCCTCACGGGCGATCGATGTTCGGCTGGTGGCGGCGACCAACGCCGATCTGGCGGACTTGATGAAGCGCGGCGAGTTTCGCCGCGATCTCTACTACCGACTCGCCGGCATCGTGCTGCGGCTGCCACCTCTGCGCGACCGCCGAGAAGACATCCCGCTGCTGATCCAGACCTTCCTGCAGCGCACCACAGAAGATCTCGGCAAGCCGATCCTGGGCGTCACGGTGGCGGCTCTCAACCGTTTGCTGGCCCACGACTGGCCCGGCAACATTCGCCAGCTCGAGCACGAAGTGCAACGCTTGGCACATCACTGTCCGGCGGCGGAAGCCATCACCTTGGCGATGGTCTCTCCGGAGCTCCGCGAGGGCCAGGAGCACCCACCCGAGGCGACCGCCCCGACCTCTGACGAGACCCCTTCGGCCGCAGCCTCCGAGAACACCTCGCCGGACCTCGATCTCGAAGCCCTCGAGCGCGAAGCCATTCTGCGGGCCATGAGGCGCACCCGTGGCAACCAGGTCGCCGCCGCCAAGCTACTCGGCCTGTCCCGGCACCAGCTCCGCCGACGCCTCGCCCGCCACGGCATCGACAAGCTCTGAGAACGGGTCGACAAAAAAGGGCCGTGCCCGGGCAGGGCACGGCCTGGCAGGCCAACTCGCGGAGGACGAACCCGGCCGCGGGTCGGAAAAATCTACGGCACCGAGAAAGGCACCTCGGTGGACCACCTGGGGTTGCCGCACGCGTCGAAGGCCTTGGCCCGCACGACGTGGCTTCCGGAGGCAGCGAGCCAGTTGTAGGCGTAGGGGGCGTCCGTGTCAGTCCGCACCAGCGTGCCGTCGACATAGAACTCCACCCGATCGATACCGCCAGCATCGGAGGCCGAGGCCCGGAACAGCACCCGGCCCGTCGGCGAGGGCTCGAGCACCGCATCGGGCAGCGGCACCGTGATGCTCACCTGGGGCTGAGTGTTGTCGTCGGTACAGGGGTCTGGTACCTCGACCGAGAACGGCACCGCCGCCGATAGGCGCTCATTGCCACAGGCGTCGAAGGCCTTCGCTCGAAGCGAGTGAGCCCCTGCCGTCGCCAGCCAGTTGTGGGCGTAGGGATGGGTGTCGTCACTCCACACCACCTGACCGTCGACCCAGAACTCCACTCGGTCGATGCCGCCGGCGTCGCCGGCGTCGGCTCGGAACAGGACCCGCCCCGTCGCCGACGGCTCGAGCACCGCATTCGCCACCGGCAAGGTGACCGCCACCGTCGGCTGCGTGCCATCCGCCGAGCACGGATCGGGATCCGTCACGGTGATCGGCACCGCCACCGACAGGCGCTCATTGCCGCAGGTGTCGAAGGCCTTGGCCTGCACCGAGTGCGAGCCCGGCGTCGCCAGCCAGTTGTGCCCATAAGGTGCCGTGACGTCGGTCCACACCGGCGCCCCATCGACCCAGAACTCCACCCGGTCGATGCCCCCGGCGTCGTCCGCCGCGGCCCGCATCAGGATGCGGCCGGTCGGGCTCGGCTCGAGGCTCTGGTGCGCTGCCGGCTCGGTCACCGAAACCGTCGGAGCCGTGTCATCGCCGCTGCAGGGGTCCGGATCCGAGACGGTGAAGGTCACCGCCGGCGAGAGCTCGGAGTTGTCGCAGGCGTCGAAGGCTTTCACCTGCAGCGAGTGCGGTCCCGGCGTCGACAACCAGTTGTGGGCATAGGGCGCCGTCGCGTCGCTCCAAACCGCCACACCATCGACCCAGAACTCCACCCGGTCGACGCCGGAAACGTCGCTCGCCTCGGCACGAAGCAGCACCCGACCGGTGGCCGACGGTTCGACAGTTTGGCCTGCCAGCGGCAGGGTGACATCGCTGTCCGGGCCGAGGACGTCGCCGCTGCAGGAGTCACCACCGGCCACCGTGAAGGTCACCGCGGGCGACAGCCTTTCCTGATCGCAGGCATCGAAGGCCTTGGCGCGTACCGAGTGAGCCCCCGGCGTCGCGAGCCAGTTGTGCGCAAAGGGATGGGTGAAGTCGGTCCACACCCGGCTGCCGTCGACCCAAAACTCCACCCGATCTATGCCGGCCATATCAGAGGCCTCGGCCCGCAACAGCACCCGGCCGGTCGGCGAAGGTTCGAGCTCTTGCCCGACCAGTGGCAATGTGACCACCACTTCCGGCGAGGTCGAATCGGTGGAACAGGACCCGGGCTCGGTGGCCACGAAGCGCACTTCCGAAGACCAGGCGAATTCATCGCAACGATCGAAAGCCCTCGCCTTCACCAGGTGAGGTCCGAGGGTCGCGAGCCAGTGATGGGCGAAGGGCGCCGTCGAATCGGTCCAGACGTGCACGCCGTCGACCCAGAACTCCACCCGACCGACACCGCTCTCGTCGCTGGCGGCGGCGCGCAGCAGGACTCTGCCCGTATCCGAGAGCTCGACCTCGCTCTGCGCCGCCGGCAGGGTGACGGCCACGGTCGGCGGCCCGGCCTCGGCACCACACTCGCCGGAGCCCGCCTCTTCCACCGTGAAGGACACCGCCAGCGACGTGGCGTTGCGCTCGCACGAGTCGTAGGCCCGCGCCTGAACCGTGTGGCCGCCCAGGGGGGCCGGCCAGTTGTAGCCGTAGGGTGCCGTCGAGTCGGTCTTCTTCAACTCGCCATCGACCCAGAACTCGACGCGATCGATGGTGCTGTCGTCGCTGGCAGCGGCGCGCAGAGTGAAGCGCCCATGCTCGTTGGCGACCACCGAGTCGCCCGCTGCCGGTTGTGTGACCACCACCTCCGGGCTCTCCTGATCGGCGCCACAGCCGGCCGAAACGGAGACCATCGGCGACCAGTGCTCGTTGCCCAGCGTGGTCACCGCCCGCGCCTGCACCGTGTGGTCGCCCCAGGCCGGGGTCCACAGCCAGGCGAAGGGATCGTCCGGATCGTCGGCGAGCATCTGCCCGTCGACGAAAAGCTCGACGAGCTCGAGCGCGTCGGGATCGTCCGCCGCCACCACCACCGGCACTTCCTGCTCCGGCAGCAGATCGCTGCCATCGCTGGGGTGAGTGATGACGATGGGCGATGAGCCGTCATCGGGAACGATGAACCGAAGCGGTGGCGTCGAGCTGGCTCGGCCGCACCGATCGCTCGCCAGGGCGACGACCCGGTGAACCCCTGGTCGGTTGATCGGCCAGTTGTAGCCGTAAGGGGCATCGTCATCGATGGCGACTCGCTGCTCGCTCCCCTGATCGACGGTGAACGTGACCTGATCAATGCCGCTGGCATCCTCGGCCGAAGCTCGAATGCGAACACGATTGCCATCTCGAATGGTGACGATCTCGCCCTCGAAGGGCTCGATCAACCGCACCACCGGCAGCACGACATCGGAGGCGCAGTCCACCGGTTCACCGGCCTCGACGGCAAACTCCACCTCCGGGGTAATCGCCGAGTTGGCACAGCGATCGGTCGCCCGCAGGATGATGCGCTGGGTCCCCTCCAGTAGCGGGAAAGCCAGCGAGTAGGGCGGGCTGTCGACCCTCCCGAGCTCGACACCCAAGACCACGAAGCTCACCTCCTCGATTCCGCTCTCGTCATTCGCCTGCCCGCGCAGGGTGACCCTGCCGCCGGCGTTCTGGACCAGGGTCGCCCCCTCCATCGGCCGAATCAGGCGCACCTCCGGCGGAGTCGAGTCCTCGGCGCAGGCGTCGTCGCGCCCCACCACCTGGAAACGGATGACCTCGGAATCGCGCTCATTGCCACAGCGGTCGCGGGCGCGCACGAAAAGCTCGTGAAAGGACGGAGCAGCATCGCTCCCTACCTCGAAGAAGACGCTGTACGGATAGGAGGCGTCCACCGCCACCCGCCGGCCATCGACGAAGAACTTGGCGTTCTTCACTCCGGAGGGATCGGACACTCCGGCGGTCAAGCGAACTCGCCCGTTGGCATCGGATACCAGCCGCTGGCCATCGACGGGCTGTTGCAGAACGATCCGGGGCGCCTCCTCGTCGCCATCGGCGCACCCCAGGGCCGTTTCCACCGAGAACGAGACCGGTTCCGATTCGCGCACGATTCCGCGGTCGCTGGTGACTCGCGCCATCACCGTGTGAGGCCCGACTTCGAGGCCGACACTGAATCGATAGGGCGCCGTCCGTTGCCGACCGATAAGCGTCTCACCGGCATCCGTGAACTCGACGAGATCGACGGCTTCCAATCCCACGGCATCACCGGCCGCCACCTCGACCAGGACTCGGCCGCTCGAATCTCTCGGCACCACGGCCCCTTCGACCGGCGAAACGATGCGGACGTTGGGAGCGATCGAGTCGCACTCCAGCCGAATCACCTCGAGGCTCGGTCGATCCCCCAAGATGTCGCTACGGGTCGGGGTGACGAAACAGTGCGGATAGTCGCCCTGATTGGTGATCCGCACCTCGTAGAGGTTGGCGGCCGGCATCGCCTCGGGGAACTCGAAGCCGCCATTGCCGGAGACGATGGTCGAGGTCGCCAAATCGAGCTCCGGCAAGTAGAGGCCAACCCCCACCGTGTCGCCATCCTCGAGCCCTTCGGCCCTGCCGGTCAGGGTGAAGGACTGTCCACAGCCCTCCGGATCGAGACACTGGCAGTTGAACTCGGCGAGAAAATCACCCGGCCCCATCCGCCCGGAGACCGTGGCGTCGAGGGTCGTTCCATCGGAGCTCTCGGTGGCATCGCAGGACCGAGTCTGCCCTGCGGTGTTGGTCAAGTCACTCAATCGAACGTGGACCGTGAACCCGGTCGGACAATCCAGCACGGGAAAGAAGGCGTTATCGCTCACGGTGACTCGCTCACTCATGTTCGAGAACGGAGCATCGCCAAAGCACGAGGCCTCGAGGATGGCGTGCTCGCCGGGAGCCACGTGGTGAACCACGGCGTGCACGGCGGGTAGATTCGCCGGGCAGATCTCGCCGTAGTTCGAACAATGACAGGCCTTGAATCGATCGACGATCTCGCGAAGGTCTTCCAAGACATCGTCAGTCAGAAGGACGTCGCAAAGAGCAGCTCCGAGAATGGAGACGACACATCCCTTGAAGGCCCTCAAGTCGAGCGCTGCGGAAGGACAACTCAGGAAGGCACCGTAGTGGGCCAACAGACAGGCGGCCCCGGGTAAAGTCAGCCCTTCGAAATAGGTGTCGAGGTCCTGGCAATATCGCGGCAAACACTCGGTTTCGAACGAGGGCTCGGTACAGGAAACATCGGGGTCCTCGCTGGGGTTGTAGACCTCTTCGACCACGCCTTCCACACCAAAGGCGATCCTGGCATTCGCCGGAATGTTGCCGATGAAGAGTCCCGGAAAATCGAGGTAGAAGTCGATCTCGAGGCGGAATGAACCGTTGAGGTCGGCTCCCGTGTGATCTGCCCGCAAGGCACCCTCGAACTCGTAGAGCGAAGTAAAGTACTGGGACTCATTTCCGATGGGTGGTCGGGGAGAGGTCCAAGACCAGATCAAGCCCTGGCCACGCGAAATCCTTGCGTTGAAGTCGGAAATCTCGGGACCGCTCGGAGGCCCCGGGTCTTCGGTGAGGGTGAAGCGAACGCTTCGAGGTAGCGACTGAATCGTTCCGAGATCGGCGGTCGGCGAGTTGAGCTCGACCCCATCGACCTTGATCTGCACGTAGGGTGTGTCGAACTCCGCCACTCGCAGCTCGAACTTGCCCTCCCGTGGATTGACGGCATTGCTCCGCACCTCCACGAAGGCTCGGAACTCGGCGTTGGGATCGGCACCCCGAGCATCGAACTTGATCGCGAAGGTCGAGGCCAGCTGGGGATCCGGCCGAATCAAGAGGGTGTTGGGAACCCGATCGATACTGAAGCGATCATCGCCGGTCAGCTCGATGGCTGCGGCCGAGTCGAGGAGAAGATCTTCGGTGCCTTTGTTCTTGATCTCGAACTCGGCGATGATCTCCGGCTCGCCATCGTGAAAAATCTCGAACAGGCCACCGGTCTGACCGCTGGCGTCCCGAATTTCGATGTTCGGTCCCGGGCAGTCGGCGGTGCAGGCGGCCTCGAGCTCGATGCGTCCCCGCAGCGATCCAAGGCGCAAACCGCCGCCCTCCGGGCTCACCGCCACGGACCCATCGAATCGGCCGGTTTCAGTCCCGCCGCCGAGAGTCAGCTCGAAATCCATGCTCTCTTCTCGCCCCGGACGGATATTCAAAGGGCAACGCTCGAAGAGTCGGCCGGAAACGCCGCGCGGCGACTGCTCCGAGTAGGTGATGCCCGAACAAGGGATCGAAAGATCCGAAGAGACACCGAGGTTGCGAATGACGAGCTCGTAGTCCAACACCCTCGGAAGCTCGTCAGAGTTGAGCTGCTCGGTTCCAAAGTTCGAAACCCGGCGGCCGGACGAGTCGGTGAAGAACACGTCGAGCCTGTTGACTTCCTCGACCTCGATCTGCAAGCGCAGACGAGCCACCCGGGTGGGCAATCCGTTTGGCCGGACAACGACCTCGAGGTCAAAAAACCCGGCCGTCAGACGGCGAGAGAATTTCACCGGGATCGTGATTCGGTCCCGCTGTCCGGGAGCGATCGCCGTGTTACAGGGAAAGAGCGTTGACGTCGCATCCACGCCATCGGCGGTTCCCGAGGTCCTCAGGGAATTGCCGAATCCACAGGGGAGGGTGAGATCTTCAGCGCCGCGATTCTCGAGCACCGCCGTATAGGTGCGGGTGGTGGGCAGCTCCGCCTGGTGAAATCTCAGCCGGTCAATCGCACCCGGACCGAAGCCCTCGAAGGAAACCGAGTAGTCGGCGGCAGCGGCCTTCGGTGCCAGCCCGACGATGGAAAAATGAAACTCCCCCCGATCGGTCATGAAGGACAGGTCGACGCGGAACTCGTCGAGCGGCGCCAGGCCTTGGCGCGTCGCGCTACCCACCGTCGCCTCGAGCATCAGTCCGCGCGCCGGCTCGAGGTCCACTCGCTCCGTCGGCGCCTCCAGGTCGAAGGTGATCGGTCCGCGCACGTCGGTGACCTTGAAGTCGGAGACCGCCTCGGCCGCCGCTGAGCCCTGGCTGCGCTCGCCGGCTCCGACGCGGTTGATCACCGCGAAGCTCAGCTCCGATTGCCACCCGTAGCTGGGCAGCTCACCGACGTCCACCACCTCCCCGCTGCGCACCTCGGCGACTACCGGTTCATAGAGCTGCACCACAATCGTCGAAGCCGAAGGCTGCGGTTGGGCAACCACGCTGCCGGCCCCCAGGATCAGCACCCACAGCGTCAGCACCTGCAAGGTCCGGCCCCCTTGCGGCCAACCCCTAAACCCTCCACCATTTCCAACCGAACTCGAGACATTCATGGGGACCTCCTCATCGCAGGACGACGGTCGATTGATCAGTCACACAGGACCCTTCCTGCAAGCCCAGAAGAGCAAGTCCCCTGCCAATCGACTAGTACGTAGGTAAATCCCAACGAAAGAACAACTTACTGCTCATCGTGTCGGACGAAGAGTGCCACGAGGCGAGTCCTCCGAGCGCGCAAAACGCGCGCTAGCGCGCATCGTCCGGTCCAGGGACAGAGGGCGAACCACCGCCGACTACCGTGCCTGACGGATAAGTGGAGCACGCCGCCAGCTACCTACACCAACTCACCGGCGAGGTGTCTTTGGTGCGGCCTTGAAGGAGGTCGGGTTCCGGCTCGGCCTCGCCGAGCCCGCAGTGAGGCGAGGACTACCCTGGAAGGGCGCCGAGCGCCTAGTCGCGCTGTGCTTCGATCGCCGCCACCAGCCGATTCAAGCGCTCGAAGAAGGGACCATCGGCGATCTCGGGCATGACGTGCTCGCCATCGGGAACGATCTCGAGGCTGCTCTGGACGCCCTTCTCTTCCAGCAGTCGATGCCAGCGCTCCGAGCCCTCGCGCCAGTAGGTGTCGCGCTCGCCGACGATGAACTGCACTCGCACGCCGCGCAGACGTTCGAGTCGGTCTTCACTACCGCGGCCGGGCATGCCGGCGACGCCGGTGACCGAGAGAAACTGCTCCGGGTGATCCATCGCGACCTTGAAGATGGCGGCGCTGTTGGCGCTCCAGCCGGTGATGTGAAAGCCGCCCTGGCGCACCTTGTAGGTCTTGCGGAGCCAGTCGAGAACGGCCGTCTCGTCGCCGCGCCCCTCGAAGAAGGCGTGACTGGTGACGGTGATCCAGCCGGGCTGAGACGGCTCGCCCTGCCAGTAGTAGTCCCCGGGACCGACCAGCACCGAGTACTCGCGCTCGGGATCGAAGGCCGGCGGCTCGTGGACCTCGAGCTCGACCTTCTGACCGTTCGGGCCGGTGATCGAATGGCTCTCGGCGGCGGAGCCGCCGGCGACCGCGAGAGCGAACAAGAGCGCAGTGCAGGGGCCGAGCAGGAAGGACGGTCGCGATCGTGGCATGGCCCAGGTACGACCCGGCCCGCGGATTGTTGGGCCTGCCGACGGGCAAGCCCGATCTCGTCGCCAGATCTTCTCAGCGAAAGAGCGCCACGACGGCGTAGCCGACCAACAGCACCAGGGCCAGGCGATAGACCCACAGAACCGCCGGCCGAGGCGGCCCAGCGGCCGACCCGCCGAGCAGCTGCGGAGCCCGCCCCAAGGCCCCGAAGAGCAGCGTCAAAGCCACCGCCAGCAGGAGGGCCACGGGATCACCGGAACGCCACGACCGGGCAATGCCGAAGGCTGCCACCAGCAGCCCGAGCGAAAAGAGGGCGCGGAGAAACATCGCAACCGAGCTGTCGGGATCTTGGGTCATAGAGCGGGTCCGGCGAAGGACCCGAGTCTACTACCGGACCGATTCCCCGGCTGCCGTCGGCGCCGGCAAATCGAAGCTAATGGCAAGGCCGCCGGCAGCGCTTTCCTCGGCCCGCACCCGGCCGCCATGGGCTTCGACGGCGCGCCGCACGATCATCAATCCGAGGCCGACGGCGCCGGAACGGGGACGACGCGATCGATCGCCGCGGAAGAAGGGCTCGAACAACCGCTGCCGCTGATCCGCCGGCACTCCGGGACCGTGATCGCTGACCAGCAGCTCGACCCTGCCTTGCCAGAGCCGGCTGCTCACCACCACCGCACCGCCACCGGCGTAGCGGCGGGCGTTCTGGAACAGGTTGCGCAAGACTCGCGTCACCAGAGCAGCATCGCCGGACACGGCCATCGCCTCGGCGGCGAGATCGAGGACCAGCTCGAACTCCGCCCCCATCGCCGCCTCGTGCCAGGCGCCCTCGACCGCCGGGCCCAGCTCGAGGCGCTGCGTTTCGAGCGGTACGGCGTCGAGGTCGAAGCGACTCGCCAGCAGCACCTCGCCGACCAGATCGTTGATGGCGTCGACCTCTGCCTCGAGATCCTCCAGGCGTTCGGACGGCGCCTCCTCGCGCAACAGCTCGAGAGCCACCTTCATGCGGGCCAGCGGTGAGCGCAGCTCGTGGGAGACCCCGGCCAGCATCTCCTTTTGGCCGCGGACCATCTGCCGAATGCGATCCGCCATGGCATTGAAGCTGTCGCCCATGGCGGCGACCTCGTCGCGTCCGCGCACCGTCACCTGATGATCGAGATCGCCGGCGGCGATGCGATCCATCGACCGCCGCATGCGGCGCAGGGGGCTCGACAGATAGATCGCCACCGCCGCGATCCCGATCAGCGACGCCAGGGAGATGTTCAGAAGACCGCGACGGAAGGCGCGATGAAGCATCTGGGGACTCGGCCCGGCCGCGACGGCGACATGGGCGACGGTCCGGCCGGCGCGATCGATCGGGATGAGGATCTGCCCACCACCATCACCCACCAGGAGGCAGCGGCGCCCGTCGACCTCGAGAAAGGACGGTCGCTGGTACTGGCCCGAGTCCTCGCGATGAAGCCGATGTCCCCGGCGCGTCAGCACGATGGCGATCTCCTCGCCATCGAGCCCGCGGCCACGATCGAGGAGCGCCTCGATGGCGTGCGCCGTCTCCACGCCGGCCTGCGCCTGAACCCTCGCCATGGCGCCATGGAGGTCGTGGGGATCGTGCCCGAAGACATGGAAGAACAAGAACAGGACGCCGCTCAGCACGAGGGCCATGACCAGGGCGAAGAGCAGGCCGATCTTGATGGCGAGAAACAGAGTCCTCACGATGCCGCCGCCGGCCGCGCCAACAGGTAGCCGGCGCCGCGCACGGTCTTGAGCCAGCGCGGCCGCCGCGGATCATCGCCGAGCTTTTGGCGCAAGCGGCTGATGTGGACGTCGACGGAGCGGTCGTAGGCGGCCCAGCCGGGACCGTGGATGCGCTCCAAAAGGCGATCCCGGCTCTGCACCCGGCCCGCCCCTTCCATCAAGGCCCGCAAGAGGTCGAACTCGGCCGTCGTCAGCTCGACCTCGCGTTGGGCGAGAAAGACCCGACGGGAAGCCGCCAGCAGACGCAGTGGGCCGACCTCGAGGCAGTCTTCCTCTCGCTCCACGGCACCGTCCGTGCGCCTCAGGATGGCCTTCACCCGCGCCAGCAGCTCGCGCGGGTTGAAGGGCTTGGGGAGGTAGTCGTCGGCTCCCATCTCCAGCCCCACGATGCGGTCCGTCTCGTCCCCCCGGGCGGTCAGCATGAGTACCGGGACGCGGCTTTCCCGGCGCAATCGCCGGCACACTTCGAGGCCATCGAGGCCGGGAAGCATGAGATCGAGGACGACCAGCGCCGGCGGCTCGAGCAGCGCCACCTCGAGGCCGGCGAGGCCATCGTGGGCCGCCTCGACGAGAAAACCCTGAGGCGCGAGGTAATCGCGCGTCAGGGCGACCAGCTTCTCGTCATCGTCGATCATCAAGAGCCGAATCATGATCACCGCATCATGGCACGGGCCCGCGGTCGTTCTGCCTGCCGACCCGGCAAGGGTCAGTGATGCCCGCGCTCGTGCTTCTGGCTCATGAAGGTCGCGGCCTTTTCGAGGTGCTCCATCAGCAGCGTGTACTGGTGCGAGTCGAGGCTCTCGAGAAGGGCCGTCATCTCGTCGGCCAGGGCGTATCCGCGCTGGCGCATCTGCTCGACTCCGGCATCGACGGTCTGCCGAATCTCCTCGCGGCTCAGCTCGCCATCGGCGGCGTGGCGGACCAAGGCCTGGAGATGCTGACCATGCAGATGGGCCCCGTTCCAGTGGCTGCTGACCATCCCGTGGATGGCATGGATCTGGCGCATCTGCTCGGGATTCAGGTCGAGCTCCGCCAGCACGCTCTCGGGAGAGTGGGAGTCCTGGCCGTGAGCCCCGGCGAACAGCCACCCCCCGCTGCAGAGGGCGGCTGCGACCATCAAAATCGCTATCCAGAAAAATCGTTTCGACATCGCTTGCTCCTGTGACTCATCGCTGGCCACCATGGCCACCAATGTGGAGCGCAGCTTGGCGGGGACACCTTGCGCCAGCGTGTGGCCAGCGTGAAGGCGCGTCAAGAATTGTTGCGAAGTGTTGCGACCGGAGGGTCAGATGCCGCTTCTCTCCCACGGCTGATGCAAAGACCGGAAGGGATCGAGGGACACGGCGGGACCGGCGAACCCCCAAGGCGGCAGCTCGCGACCGGGGGTCAACCCGAGGCGGATTTGCAGCGCCGCGAAGCGCGGATGGCCTCGCAGTGGACGAAGCTCCGGCAAGGAGGCCATCCAGAGGGTTTCCCAGTCGCCGCGATCGACCGCTCGGGTGAGCAGCCCGAGGGCACCATCGCGATCGTCCCGGCGTAGCGCGATCACGGCCCTCTGAACCAGCAGGCGGTCCTCCGGAAAGGCATTCACCATGAGGCGGTGAAAGGCCGGCCAACCGCCGCGCGACGCCGCCCCTTCGAGAGCCGCGAGGGATGCCGGGTCGACACCGGCCCCGGCAAGATACTCGAGGTAGTCGGCGATGCCCTCCTGCGACCGCCCCAGGGCGCTCAGGGCCCGCACCCGCTCCCAGGCGGCCGCGTTCGAGGCCGGGTCCAGGCCCAAGGCGATCTCGGCGGCGCGCAGCGATTGATTCGGCTGATTCGCCGCCGCCGCCAAATAGGCGAGGTCCGACCAACCGGTCGCACCCGAAGGGTCGAGCATCAGCGAGCGCCGCGCCGCGCCGAGGGCGGCATCGTGGCGCCCCTGGACGGACAACCACCAAGAGGACGCGGCCAGCAACTGCGGATCCTTCGGCGTTCGTCGCAAGCTGCGCTGCAAGGCCAAGCCGGCGCGCTCCGGATCGCGCTCGTGGAACAGCGCCAGCAGGCCCTCGGCGAGATTCGCTTGGGGCGAGGTCGGGCTCTCGACCAGGGCCCGACGGGTCGCCTTGCGCGCCGCTGCGATCAGCTCCGGACGACGCACCGGATTGCCTTCGGCGATGAACACCAGGGCCTGCGCCCGCAGCGCCTGGGCCTCGCCATCGCCCGGCTCCTCGAGCAAGTGCCAATCGAGGATCTCGAGGGCCCGTTCGAGGGCCGACGGCGAACGCTCGGCGAGGAGAGCGCGCGCTCCCTCGAGCTCGTCATCGGTCGACACCGGATCGCTAACCGGCCAGGCGATCCAGAGAATCGCCGCCAGCAGAGGTACCGCCAGCATCGCCAGCCAGCGACGGACCGTCCCCGGGGGCGCCGGTGTGGTCGATTCCGTCGGCGCCGGCGCCGCGCTCACCGGCGCCGCAATCCAGCGATAGCCGCGTTTGGCGATGGTCTCGATGTAGCGTGGCGAGCGTGCCCGATCCGCCAACACCCGGCGCAACTTGTAGATCGTCACCACCAGAGCATCGTCGGTGACGTGGCGACCGGCCCACACCCTCTGCAGGAGCTCTTCCTTGGTGACCACTTCCCCGGCGCGCTCGAGAAGCAGCGCCAGGGTCTCGCCATGCTTCGGTTCGAGACGGTGGCGGCGCCCCTCGACCTCGAGCTCGAGGCTGAGGCGGTCGAACCTACCCCCGGGAAAGACGAAGCGAGTCACCATGCTCTTTTCTACGCGAGGCGCGCCCGCGGGATGCACCGCTCCAGAAATCGGGCCATCTGGCCTGGTCATGCCGCTGCTCATCGCTTCGTCATCACCTCTTCATCGTTTCGTCAGGACACCGGCGCTCACCGGCCTCAGCATAAGCCCATGAACTCCCAGGCTCCTTCTCTCAGCCGCGGTGCCTCGACCCTGAGGGTCGCCCGACACCTTCTTCTCGCCGCGAGCTTGCTCGCGCTCACCACCTCGATCGCCGCCGCCCGACCGCCCGCCATCGCCGCCTCTCCGCAAGCGCCGGGGGACTTCGGTCGACCGCATCCGGAAGCCGCCGAGGAGCTGTCCCAGTTCGCCTTTCTGATCGGTCGGTGGTCCTGCGACCTCGACTACCTCAACCCCGATCTCACCACCCGGACTCAGTCCCAAGGGACCTGGACCGCTTACTACGCCCTCGATGGTCACGCCATCATGGACGACTTCCGAGGTGGCTTCGGCGAGGGTTACATCGCGACCACCTTTCGCGCCTTCAATCGCCAAGACAAGCGCTGGAACGGCTACTGGCTCGACGGTCGGCGAGGCTTCTGGTCGCAACCCCTGGTCGGCGCCATGCGCGGCGACGAGATGCTGCTCGAAACCCGGATCAAGGCGCGCAACAGCGCCGGCGAGATCATCGACCTCGACCTCGAGTACAACTTCTACGACATCCAGAAGGACCGCTTCCGCTGGCGCCAGCACACCTCCTTCGACGGCAAGAAGACCTGGCGCAAGGAGACCATGCGAATCGACTGTCGACGCGTCCTCGAGCCCGAAACCTGAGGCCTGGGGGGCCCGAACCTCGGGCCGGAGCGGAGGCTGGGAGCCCGCCGCTGGGCCGGCGGGGGCCAGGCCCGGCGGCGGGCGCTTCCCTCTCTCCGTCCCCGTCGGAACAACTCTTGGTGCTGCTTGCCGCGGGCTTCGAGCCCGGAGCCCGCGGCTTCTTTTTTCGCCAGATCACCCACCGAGTCCGAGCCCTACGGAATGCCGTGGCGCTTGCGCTTCTCCCACAGCGTTTTCCGGCTCACCCCCAGCAGCTCCGCCGCTTTACCCTGACGCCCCCGAGTGTAGGCGAGAGCCCGCAGGATTTCTTCCCGCTCGACTTCGACCAATGCCCGCGGCACCGGGCTGGTGAGATTCGCCGGCGGCGGAATTTCCAAAGGGTCGTGGCGCGACAGGATCAGGCCGCGCTCGAGGATCGCCCGCAGCTCGGTGAGATTGCCCGGCCAGCCATGGCGTTCCATCCAATCGGCAGTGGCCGAGGCCAGCCGGGGCTTGGGTCGCCCCAGCCGCTCGGCGAGATCCGCCAGCACCCCATCGGCGATCTGCAGGATCTCGTCTCGCCTCTGGCGCAGAGGCGGTATCTCGAAGGCCAGCACCCCGAGGCGGAAGAACAGATCGCCGCGGAAGGCACCGGCTTCGACCCGCTGGCGCAAATCGCCACCGGCAATCGCTACGAAGCGGACGTCGCACTCGACCTCGGCGCCGCCGAGGGGGGCATAGCGCCTCTCCGCCAACAAGCGCAGGAGCTTCGGCTGCACCTGCAGCGGCAGCGCTTCGAGGTGATCGAGGATCAGCGTCCCACCCTCGGCCCGCGCCACCTTGCCCAGGCGATCGCGCTCGGCACCGGTGAAGGCGCCGCTGCGGTAGCCGAAGAGATCGCTCTCGAAAAGCTCCACCGGCACCGTGCCGGGATCGAGCTCGACAAGCGGTCCGAGGGCGCGGTCGCCGGCGAAGTGCAGAGCGCGGGCGAGGGTCGACCGGCCGCTGCCGGCCTCTCCCAGGAGCAACACCGGCGCATCCACCCGGGCAGCCCGCTGCACACCCTTGAGGGCTTTCGCGAGGCCGGGCGAGAGCGCCAGCAGGCGCGCCAGGTCGGTGGTCAAGAGGTGAAGTCGGCGGTCACTTCGGGCGCGTCCGCCCAGAGGTTCTCCAAGCCGTAGAAGGCGCGCGTTTCCTGATCGAAGACGTGGACCACGAAGGCTCCGAAATCGAGCAGAACCCAGCTCCCGGAGCGCTGGCCTTCGACGTGCAGCGGCCGTGCCCCGAAGGCCCGTAGGTCGCGTTGGATGGCCTCCGCGATGGCCTGCACCTGGCGGTCACTGGTACCGCTGCAGATGACGAAGAAATCGGTGAAGCCGCTGACGCGGGAGAGGTTGAGAACGCGCAGCTCGAAGGCCTTGCGGTCCTCCGCGGCGGCGACGGCGCGACGAACTCGTTGCGAGATGTCGGCGTCGGTGACGGTGGCTAGTTTCATTGGTAGAGGTCGTATTTCTGAATGAATCGTAACACCGGCTCGGCAATCCAGTCGGCCGGTGGCGAGCTGCCGCGCGCAAAGTGACGACGCAGCTCGGTCGAAGAAACGGGCAATGGCCGCACGGCCACGAAATCGATCTCCTGGCGATCCATCAGATCGCGCAGCGGCGACGGCAGATCCGGTCGCAGCCTTTCCGGCTCCCAGCCCGGTCGCACCAACACCACCAATCGCGCCAGGGTCACCAGCTCACGCCAGCGCTTCCAGGTCTCGAGATCGGCGAAGGAATCGCTGCCGATCACCAGGGAGAGCTCGGCATCGGGCAGCCTCTGCCGAAAGGCCTCGACGGTCTCCACCGTGTAGGCCGGTCGATCGCCGGCCAGCTCGTGCGGGGAGACGAACAACCCCTCCTCGTCGAGCAGAGTCAGCTCGACCATCGCGTAGCGCGCCCACGACGACGCGAACCGCCGGTCCGGCTTGTGCGGTGGCCGTGCGGTGGGCAGGAAAATCACCCGATCGAGACCGAGGCTGCGGCGGGCATCCTGCACCGGCGCCACGTGGCCGCGATGGATCGGGTCGAAGCTGCCGCCGAAGAGACCGATCCGCTGGCTCACTCGGCGTCCTCCCTCGCCCGCGCCCGAGCCAGCTCGTCGGAGAGCGCCGTCACCAGCTCGTCGATTCCTTCACCGGTCACCGAGCTGATCTCGAGATAGCGCGCCCCGCGAGCCTCGGCAGCGCTGCGTAGCTCGTCCTGACGCTGCGGCAAGGCGGCGTCGATCTTGCTGCCAACGATCACCTGAGAGCGCTCCAGAAGATCCTCCCGAAAAGCCGCCAGCTCCTGCTCGATGGCGGCCAGATCGGCCGCCGCTCCAGGCCCCTCGACCGCCGACAGATCCACCAGATGCACCAGCAGACGGCAGCGCTCGATGTGCTTCAAGAAGCGGATCCCGAGACCGGCTCCGGAGGCCGCTCCGGCGATCAAACCGGGAAGATCGGCGATCACGAAGGGCTCTGCCAGGGGCCCCCGAGCCACCACCCCGAGCTGCGGCACCAGGGTGGTGAAGGGATAGTCGGCGATCTTCGCCTTGGCCGCCGTCACCCGGCTGATCAGGGTCGACTTGCCGGCGTTCGGCAAGCCCACCACCCCGACGTCGGCGAGCAGCTTGAGCTCGAGCCGAAGCTCCAGCTCGTCCCCCTCCCAGCCCGCCTCGGAGCGCCGCGGCGCCTGATTGGTGGCGGTGGCGAAGCGCGCGTTGCCGCGACCGCCATCGCCACCGGCGGCCACCTTCAGACGCTCGCCGGGTTGCAGCACCTCGCCCACCATCTCCCCGCCCTCGAGGCGAAAGACCTGGGTTCCCAATGGCACCAAGACTTCCTTGTCGGCGCCGCTGCGCCCGGTCTTGTGGGAGCCTTCGCCGTTGCGGCCGTTCTCCGCCGCGTGGAGGGAGCGGCCGCGCAGATGGTAGAGGGTGTTGAGACCACCGTCGGCGATCAGCCAAACGGAGCCACCCTTGCCACCGTCTCCCCCGGCGGGACCGCCTTTGGCGACGAACTTCTCGCGCCGAAACGCCGTGCAGCCGGCACCTCCGCGCCCACCACGGACGCGGATGACCGCTTCGTCGAGAAAGATCAAGGGAAAGAGGAGGGGGTACTACTCGGCCGGGATGACGTGCACGAACTTGCCGTGCCGCCCGCGGTCCTGGAACTCCACGACCCCGGCGGTTTTGGCAAACAGCGTGTCGTCATTGCCGCGGCCGACGTTACGCCCAGCGTTGAACGGCGTTCCACGCTGGCGAAGAATGATCGCTCCGCCCTTCACCTGCTGGCCACCGTAGGCCTTGATGCCGAGATTCTTCGGATTCGAGTCGCGTCCGTTCCGGCTCGAGCCCTGTCCTTTCTTATGAGCCATGACTGCTCCTTCCAGCGCCGCGTCCGGCGCCCGAGGCCCTCAGGCCTGAATGTCGTCGATTCGCACCCGCGTGTAGTTCTGTCGGTGTCCGTTGGTCCGGCGGTAGCCCTTGCGGCGCTTCATCTTGAACACCCGAAGCTTCGGTCCCCGAACGCTTTCGACGATCGAGCCTTTGACCACGGCTCCGTCGACGACGGGCGATCCGAGCTTGACGTTGCCTTCGTCCGCCACCATTAGGACCCGGTCGAAGGAGACGCTTTCCTCTGAATCCGGCAGCAGCTCGACATCGATCACGTCGCCGGGCTCGACCCGATACTGCTTACCACCTGTTTCGATCAACGCATACATGAGACACACTCCTACGGCCAATCCACAAAGGCGTGGACGGCGAAAAGTATCACGCGCTGAAGAGTCGGTCAATCGCTCCCGGACCCCGGTGCTATCCTGCGATGGTGATGGTTCTTCGCGCCCTTCGACTCGGTACTTCCACCGCTCTCCGCCTGCGCGGCGGCCGCCCCTTCGAGGAGTGGTTCGGTGCCACTCGCCTGGTGGGCTACCGCTTCGGATCGCCGCAGGCCGACGAGACCTGGATTCTGCTCCACGGTCTGGCCTCGACGGCTCTCTCCTGGCATCGCACGGCCTGGCACCTGCGCCGCGATTGCCGAGTGATCGTCCCCGAGCTCTCGGGCCTCGGTGGCACCGAGTCGATCGGTGGCGGTCTCGGGGTGGCCGACGGCGTGCGGGTGATCAGCGCCCTGATCGAGCGCGAATCCCCGGGCCGGCGGGTCACCCTGGCCGGCAACAGCCTCGGCGCCTGGATCGCCCTGCGCATCGCCCTCGAGCGCCCGGAGCTGCTCGACCGCCTGGTGCTGATCGCCGCCGCCGGCTATCGCGACCAGGATTGGGAACGCATCAAGGAGCTGGTGACGGTGCGCGACTCCCAGGACGTCGACCCGCTGTTGCGCGCCCTCTTCGTCCGCACGCCCCTCGGGCTGCGTCTGGCACGCAAGGGATTTCAACGCGCCTACGGTTCGCCGGAGGTCGCCTCGGTGCTCGCCAAGCTGCGCGAAGAGGACGCCTACGGCGATCGCGAGCTGCAGTCCCTCGCCCTGCCGACGGCGGTGATCTGGGGCGAGCACGACGGCATCTTCGACTTCGCCGTCGCCGAGCGCATGGCAGCGGCCCTGCCGCAGGCGCACCTCTATCGCCTCGACGACTGCGGCCACGCCGCCCACTGGGAGAAACCCAGCGCCATCGATCGCGCCCTGGACGATTTCCGCCAGCGTTACCCGACCCCTCGTCCGGCGGACGCCGCCGAGGAAGTGCCGGCATGATCGGCTCGCCGGACTACTTCATCTGCCTCGAGTGCGAGTCCCCGAGCTACGTCTTCGAGTGGAAAAACGAGCAGCTCGAAGAGTGCTTCTGTGACGTCTGCGGCAACGACGAGGTCGAGCAATTCCTGTCGCCGGACGACTACGACGCCCTCTCCGGCGCCGAGTAGAAGACGCCTAGCAGGCTGCTGAAAAACTCATCGGCAACCTGCTACCGATCCCGGGAAGACTCGGTGCCCTCGGCTTGGGACAAGCGCTGAAAACTCTCGTCTACTTGGATCTCTTAGCCCAAGGGCTCCCGAGCCCAAGGGGGCGAGGCGGCGGCAAAGCCGCCGAGGTCGGGGGTGAAGGCGCACGACATGTGCGTGCGCCTGAGGGGGGCGCCTTTAGCCCCCTGCTAGCTCGCGCGGGCGACCCGCGCTCCCGGTAGGTAGACCGAAAAAACACTGCCGCCGCCAGGGCGGTCCGAGACCTCGACGTGGCCATCGTGGTTCTGGGCGATGCGCTGCACGATCGCCAGCCCGAGGCCGGTGCCACCCTTCTTATTGGAGTAGAAGAGGTCGAAGATCTTCTGCCGATCGCCCTCGGGCACGCCCGGTCCGTTGTCCTCGACGCGCAGGATCACGCCGCCGCCGAGGGGCTCGGCCCGCAGCCGGACCACCGCCGGCCCCGCGGTCTCTTCGACCGCTGCCAAGGCGTTCTGCACCAGATTGAGCAGTAGCTGGCCGATCTGCTCCGAATCGACCCGCACCTGGGCACCGCCGGTCTCGTCGCGCACCTCGATGCGGACCTTGGCCGACTGCTCGGCCCCGGCCATCACCTGGCGAGTGCGATCGAAGAGCTCACCGACGGCCACCGCCTCGAGCTCCGGCGGCCGCGGCCGGGCATAGGACAGGAAGTCACTCACCAGCCGCTCGAGGCGACCGATCTCGGAGCGGGTGATCGAGAGCAAGCGGCCGCTGCCGCTGTTCGCCGGTCCGGCCAGGTCTTCCTCCAACATCTGCATATTGAGGTTGAGGGAGTTGAGGGGATTGCGGATCTCGTGGGCGAGGCCCGAGGCCAGGGTGCCGACATAGGCCAACCGCTCGGCTCTGGCGGCCTGCTCTTCGAGACGCTTCGAGCGCCGCAGCAATCGCCAGATGATGACGTAGGCGGTGAGCAGAAGCAGCACCGAGACGCCACCGATGATCGAGGCCTGTCGCAGTAGGTCCCGGCGCAGCACCTCGATGCGGTTGTCCATCATCTCGGTGCTCAACCCCACCACCAGGGTGCCGCCGTACTCGCCGATCGGCACCTCGATGCCGGGGAGCTGCTCTTCGAACTGCCGCCGCTCTTCCTGAGTGCGGATCTCGGCATCGCCGGCCTCTTCGAGGCGCGGCGCACCGTCGCGAAAGCGCACCCGGTCGCTGTTGCTCTCGAACACCAGCGTCCCTTCGCCGTCGTAGATGCGGACGTGCTCGACGATGCGCTTCTCGCTCAACATCTCGTCGATGTAGGTGCTGACCAGGTTCTGCGACGCCACCGCCGTAAACAGGTCACGGTCCTGCTGGCGCTCGGCCCCACCGGCGATCTGATCAGCCAGCAGTTGGGCTTCCGCCTGGGTCTCGAGCAAGACCTCGTCGACCTCGCGCTCGGACAGGCTCTTGAAGATCAGGACTCCGAAGAGGGCGAGATCGAAGAGCACGAAGAGGCCGAAGGCGATAGAGCCATAGACCAGCCGTCGCGAGACCGTCGGAGAAGACGCCATAGAGCTTTTCAATTTATCACCGCCTTCCCGAACAGCTCCTCGAGAGAGACCTGCGCAGGAAAAACTAAGATCTGGAGAAAATTTCTGGAATAGACCTCTAATCTTAGTTGTTGACCCTCATGAACACACTGAGATTCGATCCCAACGGGTCTCATTTGAGTCGAACAGAGTCAACGCGGGGCGGGAGCACCCGGCGCCGCCGAACGAGCAGAACCAAGGGTCCCCAAGACCCGACCAAGGAGGAGAGACCATGACCACCCTGATGACCCGCACTCCAGACCTCTTTCGCGACAGCATGCAGCGCTTCTTCGACCGCGGCTTCGACGACTTCTTCACCCTCAGCCGTCCGACCGAGGAGGTCGCCCGCCGCAACTGGATGCCGGCGGTGGACGTGCGCGAATCGGAGGAAGGCTTGACCCTCGTCGCGGAGCTTCCCGGCATGAAGTCCGAAGACGTCGAGATCACGCTCGAGAACCGAGTGCTGACGCTACGCGGCGAGCGCAACTTCGAGAAGGACACAGCGGGCGAGACCTACCACCGTATCGAGCGCTCATACGGCACCTTCTCGCGCTCCTTCACGGTGCCCAGCAACCTGCGCACGGACGAGGTCAAAGCGAGCTTCGAAGACGGCATCCTGACGGTGACCCTGCCCAAGGCCGAAGAGGCCAAGGCGCGCAAGATCACCATCGAGTAAGAGCAGTCGTCGGCACCGACGCCATTCCAGGGCGCCCCCACCGGGCGCCCTTTTTCTTGCTCCGCGAGCAGGACGAAGAACTCGACCAAGACAGCAGGCTTCGAATAAGTCGCAGCGCGAATTTTTCGAAGCCTGCTAGGATGCTTTTTCACCATGAAAAGCGCACGTACTCTCTCCCTCTTGATCGTCCTGACGCTCCTCGGGACCACCGCTTGCGCGCCGCCTCCGGAGCCCATTGAAGCCAGCGACGAGCCCCGCCGCGGCGGTCAGATCGTGATCGGGACCACCGCCGACATGGGCAGCACCAACCCCCTGATCGTCGGCTCCAACCGGCCGACGGACATGATCCTGCGACACGTCTACCTGCAGCTGGTTCGGGAGCGCGCCGACTTCGAAAGCGGTCCGCCGAGCTTCGCCCCGGATCTCGCCGAGAGCTGGCAGTGGTCCGAGGACCACAAAGTGGTGACCTTTGCGCTGCGCCAGGATGCCCGCTGGAGCGACGGCACGCCGGTCACCGCCGCCGACGTGCGCTTCACCTGGCAAGCCCAGATGGATCCCGACATCGCCTGGGATACGGCCTACGCCAAGGAGTCGATCACCGACGTCGAAGTGGTCGATCAGCACACGGTTCGGGTCCACTTCGACCGCGTCTACCCCAACCAGATGCTCGATCTCAACGAGAGCTACATTCTGCCGCAACACCTGTGGGGTCGAGTTCCCTTTGCCGAATGGCGCCAGAAGAGCGAGTGGTTCCGCGACAACGCGGTGTATTCAGGCGCCTTCGAGATCGCCTCCTGGACGCCGCAACAGGAGATCGTGCTGGAGCGCAACGAGGCGTACTACGACCCCGAGCTGCCGCGCCTCGACCGGGTGATCTACCGCATCGTGCCGGACCAGACCAACCACGTCACCCAGCTGCTCTCGGGCTCCATCGACATGGCCGGCACCCTCTCCCCGGAGAATCTCGAACGCCTCGAGGAACAACCGCACATCGAGCTGCGCTCGTTCTGGGGCCCGAGCTACATCTTCATCGCCTGGAACCAGCGCAGCCCCCTGTTCCAAGAGCGAGACGTACGCGAAGCGCTCACCCTCGCCATCGACCGCGCGACCATGGTGGAGTCGCTGTGGGGCGACAAGGGGCGGGTCGCCAATTCACCGATCATCCAGAACGTGTGGATCCACAACCCCGACCTCGAGCCCTACGCCTACGACCCCAACCGTGCCAAGGAGCTGCTCGCCAAGCACGGTTGGCGCGACACCGACGGCGACGGCGTGCTCGACCGCGACGGCCAGCCCTTCGCCTTCGACCTGATGACCAACGAAGGCAACCGCCAGCGCATCGACGCCACGGTCATCATCCAAAGCCAGCTCGCCCGCCTCGGGATTCAAGCGACGCCACGCATTCTCGAGTTCCAATCCTTCGTCAAGAAGACCAACGAAGGCGAGTATGACGCCGCCTTGAGCGGCTGGACGATGCCGACCACGCTCGACTTCCGCTACGCCTTCCACAGCGACGAGATCGGCCACGGCTCGAACTTCATCGCCTACTCGAACCCGGACACCGATCGCCTCCTCGACCAGATCGCCGCCCAGAGCGAGCTCGCCGACGCCGAGCCGCTGCTCCTCGAGCTGCAAGAGGTTCTCAACCAGCAGCTTCCCTACACCATCCTCTGGGAGTCGAAGCGCATCGTCGGCATGAATCGGCGAATTCGCGACGCCAACCCGAATGTGCTGTTCGTCCACTACGACCTGCCGCAGTGGTGGGTCGACTCGTGACCTTCGATCCGGCCCCACGGCGGCGCGAGATCGCCGCCGTGAGCCGGTGAGCGCCTCCACCAGCCCGAGCCCCCGCCTCCTGCGGGCAGCAGCGATCGACTCGGCTCCAGGGACGAAGCCCGGCGGACGGCAACCTTGACCCGCTACTTCCTGCGCCGCCTGGCGGCGTCGCTGATCCTCCTCTGGCTGGTGGTCAGCCTGACCTTCGTGCTCCTGCAGGCGGCGCCGGGGGATCCCCTCGCCAACCTCATGGAGACCGGTCGCGGCCGCCTGCCTCCGGAGCACGAGGCCCGCTTGAAGGCCATCTACGGCCTCGACCAACCGCTGCATCAGCAGTACCTCTCCTGGCTTTCAGCGGCGGTGCGCGGCGACTGGGGCTACTCCATCGCGCGTCAGCGGCCGGTGGCCCAGATCGTTCGGGAAGCTCTGCCGACGACTCTGTCGCTGGCCTTCGCCGCCATCCTGGTGGAGTACCTGATCGCCGTTCCCCTGGGCGTCTGGGCGGCGCGCCGAGCCGGCTCCGCCGGCGATCACGGCCTGCGCCTGGTCACCATGGTGGCCTGGGCGACACCGAGCTTCTGGCTCGGCCTGATGGCCCTTTTCACCTTCAGCTATTGGCTACCCTGGTTTCCCGGCGGGCATTTGAGCTCGCCGGGAGCCTCGAGCTGGCCCCTCGGCGCTCAGCTCCTCGACCGACTCCATCACCTGATCCTGCCGGCCTTGGTCCTCGGCGGCGTCGCCGCCGGCGGCACGTCGCGGTTCGTGCGCAACGGTCTGCTCGAGCAGCTCGGCCAGGACTACATCCGCACCGCCCGCGCCAAGGGCCTGCCGGAGAACCGAGTGGTCTGGCGCCACGGCATGCGCAACACCTTGATCCCGCTGCTCCAGCTCCTCGGCCTTTCCCTGCCGACGCTGCTCAACGGCTCACTGGTCACCGAGATCGTCTTCAGCCTGCCGGGCCTCGGCCTGGTGACGGTGCAAGCCCTCCTCGCCCGCGACCTGCCGGTGATCCTGGCCACCACCGCCCTGAGCGGCTTCCTGGTGATCTTCGCCAACTTCGCTGCCGACCTCCTCCACGCCGTCCTCGACCCGCGGGTACGCCGTGCCTGAGCGCTCCCTGCTGACCTCGTGGCGACGGACGCCGCTGATCACCGCCGGCGCCGTCCTGATCGTCGGCCTCGCCCTCGCCGCCCTCTCCGCCCCCTGGCTGGCCTCGGCCGATCCCGCCCACCAGTTCGACATCGTCGCCGGCAAGCAAATCCTGCCCGGAGCCCAGCGCTACGTGCTCGAGTTCGCCGACAACCGTCTCCCCCAGGTCGCCGAGGAGGTGGTGCGCCGGGGAGATCAGCTCGAGATCACCCGTAGCGGCCGGCAGCGCACCTTCGCCGAACAGGAGATCGCCAATCTGACCGCCGAGGGCCTACCGCCGCAGCGGACGTTTCTGCTCGGTACCGACCGCCTGAGCCGCGACCTCTGGGCGCGACTCCTCTACGGCGGCCGCATCTCCCTGGTCATCGGCTTCCTCGCCGCCCTCCTCGCCCTCGTCCTCGGGGTGCTCGTCGGTAGCCTGGCGGCGAGCGGCGGAAGGCTGGTCGACGCCGTTCTGATGCGCCTCGTCGACACCTTCCTCACCATTCCTCCGCTGTTCATCCTGCTCGCCCTGGTCAGCCTGCTGTCACCGGGCATCGAGGCCATCATCCTGCTCCTCGGCGGAACCTCCTGGATGACCATCAGTCGCCTGGTGAGGGCCGAAATCCTGAGCCTCAAGGAGCGCGACTTCGTGCGCGCCGCCCACGGCCTCGGGCAGCATCCCCTGCGCGTCTTGCTGCGCCACATCCTGCCCAACGCCCTGACTCCGGCGCTGGTCCAGACCGGCTTGCTGGTCGGCAACATGATCCTCACCGAGTCGGCCCTGTCCTTTCTCAGCTTCGGCGTCCCGGAGCCGGCATCGAGCTGGGGCAAGATGGTCGCCGACGTTACCGGCGGACCGATCGATCTCTGGTGGATGGCGGTCTTTCCGGGCAGCGCCATCATCCTGACGGTGATCGCCTTCAACCTGGTCACGGACGGTCTCCGCGACGCCCTCGATCCCCGCCGGCAAAGACTCTGAAGGATCGCCTCGAAGGGCTGTAGAATCCTGCTTCGAGCTCGGGCCTTCCCGATCAACGACCGCACGAGAACCCCTTGAACAGCGAAACACGCCGGACCGAGGAGGAGGCCGCGACCGGGCCGAGCCACCGCAAGCCCCTTGCGGTGCTGTTCTTCACCGTTCTGATCGACCTGCTGGGCTTCGGCATGATCCTGCCGCTGCTGCCCTTCTACGCCCAGGAGTTCGGAGCCAGCGACTTTCAGATCGGGCTGCTGCTGGCGGCCTTCAGCGCCGCCCAGCTGGTGATGGCGCCGATCCTCGGCATCCTCTCCGATCGCTACGGCCGGCGTCCGGTCCTGTTGACCGCAATCGCCATCGGCTTCTTCGCTTACCTGCTGTTCGCGGCGCCTTCTCTGCCGGGAGCTCCGGGGCCCCTGGCAACCCACGGCATCTGGGTGCTGATGGTGGCGCGCTTCGTCGCCGGCAGCGCCGCCGCCAACTTCGCCGTCGCCCCGGCCTACATCGCCGACATCCTGCCCGCCGGCCAGCGCAGCAAGGGCATGGGCATGCTCGGCGCCGCCTTCGGCCTCGGCTTCGTCGGCGGCCCCGCCCTCGGCGCCTTGCTCGGCACCTGGGGGCTGGCGGCGGTCGCCCTCGGACCGGCCGTCCTGTCCTTCGTCAACTGGGGGCTGGCCTACTTCTACCTGCCGGAATCGCTCGCCGCCGAAAATCGCCGCCGCACCCCGTGGAACCCCTTCGACGGTTTTCGCCGCCTGACCGGCAATCCGCACCTCAAGGGCTTGCTCACGCTGTTCTTCCTGGTCACCCTCTGCTTCTCGCTGATGGAGGCCACCCTCGCCCTCTACTGCCAGCACCGCTTCGAGTTCGGGCAGCGCGAGACCGCCTGGCTGTTCGTCTACATCGGCGTTCTCCTGGTGATCGTCCAGGGCGGCTTGATCGGCCGCATGGCCCGCCGCTTCGGCGACCGCCGCATGGCCATCGTCGGCATCGCCGGCATCGCCGCCGGCCTCCTCGCCTTGCCCTTGGCACCGGGCCTCGCCACGCTCGGTCTCGCCGGCGCCCTGCTGGCCTTCGGCTCCGGTTTCTACAACCCCACGTCGATGGCGCTGATCAGTCGCATCACCGGCAGCGCCACCCAGGGAGAAGTGCAAGGCCTGTCGCGCTTCTTCGGATCCCTGGCCCGCGTCCTCGGTCCCCTCGGCGGAACCTGGCTGTTCGAGCGCGTCGGCCCGGCGATGCCGTTCCAAGCCGCCGCCGCTCTGATGGCGGCCACCTGCCTGTTCGCCTGGCCGGTGCTGCGCCGGCTGCGCGGCCCCGACGGCGAGCCGATCTGAGGCCCGTGCTCCGACGGCGCTGGACCGGCACCACGAAATGCTGACCGACGACTTCGATTTCGAGCTTCCCGAGGCGGCCATCGCCCAGCAGCCGGTGGCCCGCGGCAGCAGTCGCCTGCTGGTGGTCGACGAAGCCGCCCGGGAGCGCCGCCATCGCAGAGTCTCCGACCTGGCGGATCTACTCCTGCCCGGCGACCTGCTGGTGGTCAACGACACCCGAGTGATTCCGGCCCGGCTCTTCGCCCGCCGCGCCGCCACCGGCGCCCGCATCGAGCTGCTGCTGATCGAGAAGGTCGACGACACCCTGTGGGACGTCCTCGCCCGCCCCGGACGCAAAGCCCGCCCCGGCACCCGACTCGAGCTCGCCGAGGGTCTCGAGGGGCGCACCGAATCACGCCCCGACAGCGATGACGGTCGCCTGCGGGTGCGCTTTTCGCAACCTGTCGAGCCCTTTCTGGAGAAGCTCGGCCACATCCCCCTGCCGCCCTACATCAAGCGCCCCGACAACGCCGCTGATCGAGAGCGCTATCAGACCGTCTTCGCGGCCAAGGCGGGGGCCGTCGCCGCCCCGACGGCGGGCCTGCACTTCGACGACGCCCTCCTCGCCGCCCTTGAGGCGCGCGGCGTCGAGCGCGCCACCGTCACCCTCCACGTCGGCATCGGCACCTTCAAGCCGGTGACGGCGGACCTGGTGCACGAGCACCGCATGGAGTCGGAGCGCTTCGAGATTCCGGCCACGACGGCGCGCGCCCTGCACCGGACTCGGCAGCGCGGCGGTCGGGTGGTGGCCGTCGGCACGACCGTGGTGCGCACCCTCGAAGGGGCAGCTCGCCAGGGTCTCGAAAGCGGCTCGGGCCGCACCGATCTCTTCATCACGCCGGGGTTCCAGTTTCAGCGCGTCGACCTGCTGTTGACCAACTTCCACCTCCCCAAGTCGACTCTCCTGATGCTGGTCAGCGCCTTCGGCGGCCGGCGCCGAATGTTGGCGGCCTACCGCGAAGCGATCGCCGAGGGCTATCGCTTCTACTCCTACGGCGACGCCATGCTGCTGGCGCGGGCAGACGCCGCGACGGCCGAATCGCCACCGAGTGGGAACTCGAACCAAGAAAAGCGCGTAACTAGCGAAGACTGACCACCGCTGCCGGCCGGCCACCATGGACGCCGCCCGTACCGCCGCAAGGAGAAGCCATGAGAAGCCTACTCGTCGTCCTCTGCCTCGTCCTCCTCTCGCCGACTCTGCTGCTCGCCGACCCGATCGTCATCGGCGAAACGGCGACGGTCCGTTCGGAAGTCCTCGACGAGAACCGCACCCTGATGATCTCGCTGCCGGGCAGCTATCGCGAAGAGGGCACGAAACGCTATCCCGTGCTCTGGGTGCTGGACGCCGAGACCCGCTTCCTCCACACCCTCGGTACCGTTCGCAGCCTCGCCCGCACTGGCCATATCCCCGAGCTCATCGTCATCGGGGTCACCAACACCGATCGCACCCGCGACCTCACGCCGCCCTGGAAGGGCGACCCGATGGAAGGCCGCGACCAGCAGCGGGAGGCCGGCGGTGGAGCCGACAATTTCCTCGAGTTCCTCACCGACGAGGCCATGCCCGGAGTCAACAAGAGCTACCGCACGGTGCCCTTCCACATCCTCTCCGGCCACTCCTTCGGCGGCCTCTTCGCGGTCCACGCCTTTAGCCAGCGGCCGGATGCTTACGCCGCCGTCATCGCCATCAGCCCCAGCCTGTGGTGGGACCACGGCCGACCGGTGGACGAGATGATCGCCTTGCTCGACCGCCGCCCGGATCTCGCCGGTCGCCTCTACGCCACCCTCGGCGATGAGGGTGGAGACATGCAGGCCCAGTTCAAGCGCCTCACCGAGGTGCTGCGCCACCGGGCGCCGGCCAGCCTCGACTGGTCGGCCCGCATTCTCGAAGGGGAGGACCACGGAACCGTTCCCCTGCCCACCGTCTACGGCGCCATGCGTCATCTCTTCGACCGCTGGCGGCCACCGACCTTCGCCGCCGCCGACGGCATCGCCGGCCTCGAACAGCACTACACCGACCTCTCGGCCACCTACGGCTTCGAAATCGCCGTACCCGAGAACCGCGTCAACAACCTGGGCTACGCCGCCCTCGGCGACGGTAAGGTCGACGAAGCCATCGCCCTGTTCGAACGCAACGTGCGGGACTACCCCGATTCGGCCAACGTCTACGACAGTCTCGGCGAAGGCCTGGAAGCGGCCGGGCGCCTCGAAGAGGCACGCGACAACTACCGCCGCGCCGTGTCGATGGGGAGCAAAGTCCAGGACCCCAATCTGAGCGCCTACCAGGCCCACCTGACGGCGGTGCAGTCCAAGCTGGCCGGCAACTGAAGGGGCGCTGGAAACTCGACGAGCCACCCGGCTAGAATGACGGATAGGGGTCTGTGATTACTTCTGGAGGAGGTCTCCGATGCCCAACTCTGCTGTCGTTCCTGTCGCCGTCTGCCTCGCCCTGATCAGCACCACGGTGCTGGCCGAAGCGCCTCGCTACCGGCCGCGTGAGCCGTTGCCGAAGGAGGCGCTGCCGCTGTCCGCCATCCCGCAGCTTCCTCGAGCCGCCGACAGCGCCGCCTTGCAGTACCGCCTCGTCGTCAAGCTGAAGGACGAGGTCGAGGGCCGTGCCCGGGCCGGCAAGGTCGTTTCCTTGGCCGGCAGCCGTCTCGACCGCCTGGAGGCAGTGGCGGCGGAGCATCGCTTGGTCTTCTCGCCACTGCTGCGCACCGATCCCCAAAAGCTGCGCGACCTCGAACGGCGCGCCGCCGAGCGCACCGGTGTCGCCGCCGCCGATCTCTCGAGCCTGATGGTGGCCGAGCTTCCCGACGCCACACCGGGCAAGCTGCTCGCCGCCGGCAGGGCGCTGCTGGCGCTGCCGGAGATCGAAGTCGCGTCCCTGCAGCAGCTCTTCCCGCCGCCGCCGGCGGATCAGGCTCCCCCGACCCCGGATCACGTCCCCAACCAGACCTACCGCGGCCCGGATCCCGGCATCGACGCCGACTACGCGGCCTCGCAAGGAGCCACCGGTGCCGGCATTCGCCTCGCCGACTGCGAGTACGGCTGGACCCAGACCCACGAGGACCTCGAGGATCGCAATCTCAATCTCGAGGCCGGCCAGACCGTCGCGGCGGACGTCTTCACCAACGGCTGGGACCAGCACGGCACGGCGGTGGTCGGGATCACCTCCGGCGTCGACAACGCCTACGGCGTCACCGGCCTGGCGCCGGACGCCGAGGTCTACACCTATCCCGAGTGGACCGACGAAGAGGGCTTCCGGCGAACCACCGCGGTCACCAACGCCATCGCCGACTCGGCGGTGGGCGATGTCGTATTGCTCGAGATGCAGTCCGGCGGCGCCGGCGGCTTCGCGCCGGCCGAGTTCGACTTCGGCGTTTGGCTGGCGACCAAGACCGGAACCGATGCCGGCGTCATCGTGGTCGGCGCGGCCGGCAACGGCAATCAGGATCTCGACTCGGCGCCCTACGCCGCCTACCGCGCCCGCGGCCACAGCGGCGCCATCCTGGTCGGTGCCGGCAGCAACAACACCAACCACGACAAGCTCGGCTTTTCGACCTATGGCTCGCGCGTCGACGTCCAGGGCTGGGGCACCGGAGTCTTCACCCTCGGCTACGGCTCTTTTGCGAGCTACGGCGGCGACCACCCCAACCAAAGCTACACGGCGACCTTCAACGGCACCAGCTCGGCCTCGCCTTTCATCGCCTCGGCGGCGGCGATATTGCAGCAAGTGGCGGTGCAGGAGTACGGTGACCGGCTGTCACCCCAGGGCATGCGCAATCTGCTGGTGACCACCGGCATCCCGCAAGGTAGCGGCGGCAATATCGGACCCTTCCCGGACCTGCGGGCGGCGATCGACAACCTGACCGGCAACGGACCACCGACGGCGACGCCGGAGAGCTTCACCGGCACCAGCGACCAGAATCTCGACATCCCCTTTGCCGACCTCCTCGACGGCGACAGCGACCCGGACAGCGATCCGCTGACAGTGGTGCGCTGGACCGCTCCCGGCAACGGCGCGATCTGCTTCAGCTCGGACACCCTGCTGGTCTACTGTCCGAACGCGGGCTTCGTCGGCAGCGACAGCTTCGAGTACGTCATCAGCGACGGCGTGCGCGAGGCCTCGGCGACGGTCAGCCTCGAGATCGTGGCCCCGGTTCCGCTATTCGTGGACGGCTTCGAGAGCGGCAATACCAGCGCTTGGTCGGCGACCGTCGAGTAGCTCAGCGGACGAGCCGGGCTGGTCGTGGAATCGGTTCGCGATCCGCGACGTAGGTTGAGAGAACCCGCCGAGCCCGGGGGCTCGGCCGTCGCTGCGGGGGAAACCACATGAGCGCCATCCAGATCATCGTCGCGGTTTCGAACTTCTTCTGCGCCATCCTGGTCAGCGCCATTTCGTGGCCGATGGTGCGGCGGCGGGTGAAGCCCAATCGCCTCTATGGTTTCCGCATCGCCAAGGCCTTCGAATCGGAGGAGAACTGGTACGCCATCAATGCCTGGGGAGGTCGCCAGATGATCCTCTGGTCGTTGCCGGTGGCCTTGGCCGGTGTCCTCGCCTTGACCCCGATCGTGGGCGACTCCGAGATGCGCGTGTTGATCGCCGGCCTGACGCCGCTGCTCTACATCATCCCGTGCATCGCGGGCTGGCTCTACGCCCGCAGCCTGTGAGCCACCACCTCGACGAGCTCGTCGATGCCCTCGTCGAGGGGCCGAATCACCGGTAGGCCGAGCTCGGCCCGAAGCTCGGCCTGGGCCTCTGCGAGCTGGCGCCCGCTCAAGCCCTCGCCGTTGAGGCACACGGCCCAAGTCTCGACGCCGTAGACGCGGATCAGCTCGATCTCGCTGGCGATCGACGGCAAGCGGCAGCCTCGGTCCTCGAAATCGACGAAGAACTCGCGCCCCGGCGCCACCTGCAAGACCACCCCATCGACCGCCCCCGAGAGCAGCATTTCGCTGCCGCAGGGGCCGGAGGGATTGCGCAGACCGGACTGCCCTTCGATCAGGATCAGCTCGGCACCGGTGTCGCGATGGCAGTCGAGCAGCGCCCGTTCGAGCTCGCCGCTGACAAAGTCGTTGGGCGTGGCGTCGAACAAGAAGCCGTGGCGATAGCCCTGCATCCAGCCGGTCTGCCCGGTGTAGATCATCTCCGCCGCCAGGCCGCGGCGACGGCAGCCCTGCCACAGCCAGCGACAGGTGGTGCGCTTGCCGATGGCGCAGTCCATGCCGAGGACGGCGAGACGGCGAGCCGGCAGGTCGAGGACCGCACCGCTCCAGAAATGCAGATCCGGCCGCGGTCGCCGAATGTCGAGGAGCTCGCCGCCATGGGCAGCCGCCAAAGCCATCAGCTCGTCGTCATCGGCGAGCCACTGGTGCAGCCCCGAAACCACCGAAAGGCCCGCTTCCAGGGCCTGCCGGACCTGCTCCCGGGCCGGCGCCGGCAGGTAGCCCCCGGGGAAGGCCACGCCCACCACCATCCAGCGCGGCGGCGGCTCGCCGACGGTCGCCAGGCAGTCCGCCAAGGTGGCGAAGACCGGCACCCCCTTCGCCCGGCCGTCCATCACCTCACCGGCGTCGCGACCGCCATGGCGCTCGTCGATCACCGCCCGCACGGCGAAGCGGTCCGAGCCGCGCAGCAGCCCGTGGGCGGTCTTGGCGAAGTTGGTCGCCAGCAACCCCTGGGTCAGGACGACTGCCGATTGCGCTTCCATGGCGAAATCAGACCACGCCGGCGCCGGGCCAGCAAGGCGGCTCAGAAGGTCAGGCGAAGGGAATTGGTGATCGACAGATCGGTTTCCTCGACCCCGGCCGGGGGCTCGCTGTCGTGCTGGACGACGGCTGCCAGGGAGAGGGAGAGGCGCTCCCCGAGGGGCACCTGGAGATCGAGCTCGTTGAGCAGGCGAAGGTCCGACGGATCGTCGAGCTCGGGCTGCACATAGAGCGTGTTGATCAGACTGCTGCCCTCGCTCTTGAGGCGCCATTTCCAGGACAGATAGCTGGTCGCCCGCCAGGTCTCCGAGGAACGCTCGTCGGGGCCGTCCTCGGGGACGTCGAGGCGCTCCGATTCGGCCATCAGCCCGAGGCCCAGGAAGAGCTCCCGCCGGGGCTTCTTGACCAGCGTCCAGCGTCCCCCGGCCCCCAGGAGGTAGCGACTGTCGAGATTGGTGAACTCGTTGAACTCGTTTTGCAGGAAGGTCTCCCACGAGAGCTTCGATGAGTGGTACCAGACCCAGCGCAGGTGGGCGAAGCTGCGGCGCTCGGAGCGCTCACCGCTCTCCTCTGCGAAGTCACCGTTGGCGACCAGAAAGACCAGGCGCTTGACGATCGGATCGTACTGCGCCTTGGCATCGTCCGACGTCTCGCCGGCCGGGGCCGCCGGGACTTGGGGCGGCACCTTGGCTTCGGATTCCTCCCAGCCGGGTGGCGGCTCGAACACGATCTCCGGCGGCGGCGGCATCAGCACGGCGTGCTGTATGCGCAGGCCGACTCCCGCCGACACCCGGTCGGTGTTGCCGTCCTTGGCCGCCAGACTGAGGGAGAAGAAGCCGCTGTAGCCGGCCTTCTCGGCCCCCAAGCGCAAACGCTCGGTGTTGATCTGACCGGACAGCGGGAGAGGGCTCACCAGCCAGCACACCACGGCGATCCCGGCCAGCAAAAGAGTACGTACACTCATCGCGCGGAAACTACCATGGCGCCCGCTCGTCGACTCCCAGCCCCGGCCGGTCGAGGCAGTCGAGACAACCCGCGACGAGGCGAAAACCGCCCCTCGCCGGATCCCGTGACAGATCGAAGCTGCCATCGAGATCGAGGTAACGAGTCGCTGGGCTCGCCAAGGCCACGTGCAGAGCCGCCGCGATGCTGATCACGCTCTCGTCCATGCATCCCCACATCAGCTCGAGGCCGGCGGTCTCGGCCAGGGCAGCGATCTGCCGCGCCGGCGCGATACCGCCGCACTTCATCAGCTTGATATTGAAGATCCCGAAGGGCTGGGGCGCTGCCGACAGTCGCAACCCGTGCGCGGCGTGATGGAGACTTTCATCGGCGGCACAGCGGCGCCGCTGAGGCTCCGGTAGGGCTGCCATCGCGTGATCGGACTCGGCCGGCAGCGGCTGCTCCACGAGCTCGACGCCGAGCCCTTCGCAGGCGGTGAGCAACGCGCCCAGCTCGTCGGCCGCGTAACCCTGGTTGGCGTCCACCCGCAGGCCGACACCGGGTCCGACGGCGCGGCGAATCGCCTGCAGAGCGGCAAGGTCCAGCGCCAGGCCGGCGCCGATCTTGATCTTGAGAATGCGAAAACCGTCGGCAACCCGCCGGCGAGCCTCGTCCGCCGCCGACTCAGGGTCCTGAATGCCGAGGGTGATGGACGTCGGCAGCATCGGCTGAGCCCGTCCCAGCACCTCCACCAGGGGCGCCTCGAGCACCTTGCCCCAGAGGTCGTGGAGGGCGATGTCGAGAGCCGCCCGCGCCGCCGGCCAGGCGCCCAGAGCGCGACCGACATGCCCCAGCAGAGCCGGCAGCCGTCGCACATCGGCCCCGAGGGTCAGAGCTTCGAGATGGTGCTCGAGGGCGGCCGCCGACTCCTCCGCCCGCTCCCCCGTGATCGCCTCCGCCGGCGAGCCCGCCCCGAGACCGACCCGGCCGTCCTCGAGCTCGAGACGAACGTGCAGGATCTCCACCGCATCGAAGGCGGCATAGGCGATGGCATAGGGTTGCGTCAGCGCGATGCGCTCGACGCGGCTGTCGGCCCGGAGGATCTTCATGGCAGCATCTCGCGGCTGCCGATGGTAGCAGCCACCCTGCCCCGAGGGTCGCGTGCTACCATCCCGCCGCTCGCCCTCTGGAGAGCTCTCCGAGCCCTTCGCGGTCGGACTCTCGGAACCATCCGCCCACGCCCTGAAAGGAATGCCATGGAAGCCCTCACCGGATCTCAGCGACGTCACCTGCGGGGTCTCGCCCACTCCCTCGACCCGGTGGTTCACATCGGCCAGCACGGTCTCGGCGAGGCGGTTCTGCAGGAGGTCGAGAAGGCCCTCGATCACCACGAGCTGATCAAGGTTCGGATGGTCGGCGACAAGGGCGAAAAGAAGACCTTCGCGGGCGAGATCGACCGCCGACTGGGCTGCGAATGCGTCGGCATGATCGGTCACGTCGCGATCTTCTATCGCCCTCACCCGGACGAGGCCAAACGCAAGGTTCGGCTGCGCGCCTAGCCGGCCCCGGAATCGACCGCGGCACCGGCGGGTAAGGCCCGCCGGCACCCGATGACGTGGAGCTTACTTTGCTGCGGTCGTTCCCGTGGTGATGGTGAAGGGACCACTGAGACCCACCACGCGACCATCGTCGAGGCTCACGATCCGAACTCTCGCCGAGGTGGTGGCGGGGGTGGTGACGCCCCAGATCTGGGCGCCATCGTCGGGGGTCGTCGCGAAGAGCACCTCCGGGACTTCGACTTCAGACGAGGTTCCGAGGGAACGCAAGAGCTCGATGCGCAAGTTGCCCGTCACGCCCAGGCTCGACCAGCGAATGGTCTGCAGCGAACCACCGGGAAGAATGGCCCCGGTGGCCGGCTCCAGCACGACCAGGGCGCCAACCAGGGCGAAAGTACCGTCGGAAACATCCGCCCCGCTGCCGTCGAGGCGAGTGACGCGCAATCGAGCCGTCTCGGAGAGAGGCAGCGTCGGCGTCCACTCTTCAACGCCATCGTCTTGGGTCGCAGCGAAGAGCGTCGACCAGCTCGCTCCATCGTCGCGCGACAGCTCGATCTGAACGCTACCGCCGCGCGGCGAGGGCAGCCATCGAATCGTCTGTGGCTGCCCGACGGACCAGACCTCGCCGCCGTTGGGGGCCAACACCGTCGGCAGGCTGCCCAAGCTGAAGGTCGCGTCACTGACGTCGCTCACCGAAGGATCGGAGAGGGCGGTCACCCGCAGCAGGCCGTTGGTGGTCGCCGGTCCGGACACGGTCCACGGCTGCTGTCCATCGTTGGCCGTCGAGGCGAAGAGGACCTCCCAGGAGACGCCACCATCGCGTGACAGCTCGATCCGGACGCTACCGACGACTCCGTTCGCCTGCCAGCGCAGCGTCTGTAATGAGCCCTGGGGCCAGGACTCGCCGCCATTGGGGGCCACCACGATGGCGGTCGGAGGACCGGTGATCGAGAACCTCGCGGCGCTGGTGGCGGCGATTCCCGGCAGATCGAGGCTCGAGATCCGAAGGCGCGCCAACGAGGTCGGGGGACCGGTCACGGTCCAGGCGGCGACCCCGTCGTTCTCCGTCGCCGGAAACAGCACCTCCCAGGTCGCCCCGTCGTCGCGCGACAGCTCGATGCCAACGTCGCCCGTCACCGCTGCCGAGGACCACTCGATCAACCCCGGCTGACCGAGGGGCCAGAACTCACCGCCGTCGGGATTCTCCAGCGTGATTCGCGAGCCCTCGAGGCAGCTTCCGTTGGTCTCGACGAACGCCCCGATCGCCTCCTGGGAGTCGCGGACGAATCCAAGGATCGGTGACTGAATCGCGCCGCACATCACGGCCCCGCCAGCCGGATCGGGATCAGGGCAGGTCGCAAGCCCGCAATCGCCGTCAGGGCACGGGCCTGCGACGTGGGGCAGCATTCCGAGCAGGTGTCCCAGCTCATGGGCCACCAAACCGACTTCCCGGTAGTTGGTGGTCAAGGCGTACGACTGACTGCGATCGACACAGGTGGCGGCGATCTGCCCTGCGAAGCCTCGAATTCGGACAATCGTCCCCGAGAAATTCTCGCGCCAGACGTCCCGACCGCTCATCAACAACACCTGGTCGCGATCCACCGCCTGCAGCGCCGGCGTGTTCTCCCAGGCATCCCAAACCTCACACCAGCTACGCCAGACCTCACATTCCTGGTAGTTCCCGAAGCGAATGTGGACAACCTTCAGCATCAGGTCGAGATCCCGCTCGTAGAGCTCGCTGACCAGGTTGATGACGCCGAGGGCATGGCCGATGACGAAGGGCCCATGGAGGGCCTGATACTCGGCGTCGAGGTCGAGGGCGAGCTCGACCACGCGCAGCGGCGGAGGCGCGGTGCCCCGACCGCCGGGGGAGACCCCGCCGAAGATTGCCGCGTTCTCGACCTCTAGACGCTGCAGGCCACATCCCACGCCGCCTTCCTGATGGTGGGAATCGTCACGGTAGATCAGCAGGCGGTCGGTGCCGCCTCCGGCGACGAACTTGTAGGCCGGCTCGATCAGCCAGCGCTGCTCGGCCACCTGCACGGCTCCGAACAGCAGATCGTCGTCGAGCCACAGGCGCACCCAGCTATCGGGCTCGTCGGCGACCCGGCCGCGGTAGGTCGCGGTCCGCCCAGGAGAACCTTGGAGAGCGTCAAGGTTGGGCGCGACGATCGATACCGGGTCGAGGATCAAGGTCCTCGCCTGGCCCTCGATGGTCAGGATGAAACGGCCCGACCGATCGACCTCCCGCCGGACCTTCGCCGGCGCCAGGGCCTGCAGCTCGTAGGCGCTCAAGCGCGCCGCCGCAGCCCGGTGAATCTCAAAATCGCTCGCCGACGAGGTCTTGCCTGGAAGCGTGAAGGGTGCTTTGGTAAGACAGACCACCGCCGACGAGGCATTGCTGATCAGCGGACAGTCGTCGAGGTCCGCGCCTGCCGGTAGGGTCGCCAGCAGAATCGCCGTCAGAGTGAATGGGAAAGCTCGTTGTCTCATGATGAGTCTCCTTGGTGTTCGACCGAGCTTTGGTCTTCGCCCCTGCACCACCCACAGGCACCTGATATGGCTTCACAACATAATTACGTACGCACAACGACGAGGGATTTCCGCGGGCGGCTCCCGATCCGCCGATTCGCCGACCAGCCACCCGCGGCCACCGCAACAAAAGCCCCGCAGCACCCGTAAAATCCAGCGGGCGCAACCAAAGGCCGGTGGCCGGCGAAACCACTAGAAAGAAGCAACTCGCGAACAGGCGTTCAGCGCTGGCAGAACGGGTGATGATTCAACTGCAAGACATCCACAAGTCCTATACCGTCGGCAAGAACCGTCTGCACGTTCTGAAGGGCATCGACATCGAGATCGGGGCCGGCGAATTGGTGGCGATCATGGGCTCCTCGGGCTCTGGAAAGTCGACCTTGCTCAATATCCTGGGCATCCTCGATGGCTACGACGAAGGCCACTACTCGCTCGCCGGAGAGACCGTCCAGCAGCTTTCGGAACGGCGCGCGGCGCGCTTGCGCAACCGCCTCCTGGGCTTTGTCTTCCAGTCCTTCAACCTGATCTCCTTCAAGACCGCCGCCGAGAACGTCGCCCTACCGCTGTACTACCAGCGAGTACCGCGGCGCCGGCGCAACCGCATCGCCCGCGAATACCTCGATCAGGTGGGCCTCGCCGACTGGTCCGATCACCTGCCGACGGAGCTTTCCGGCGGGCAACAGCAGCGCGTCGCCATCGCTCGCGCCTTGATCAGTCGACCCAAGGTGATCCTGGCGGACGAGCCGACCGGCGCCCTCGACACCAAGACCTCCTACGAGGTGATGGATGTTCTGCGGGGCATCCGGGATCAGGGCACGACCGTCGTGCTGGTCACCCACGAGCACGACATCGCCGCCCTCACGGACCGCACCATCCACCTCAAGGATGGCCGCATCGACGACGATCCGGTGAGCTGAGCGCGATGTTCGATCTCGACAAGTGGCAGGAGATCTTCGCCACCCTGCGGCAGAACAAGCTGCGCACCTTCCTGACCGGTTTTTCCGTCGCCTGGGGGATCTTCATGCTGATCATCCTGCTCGGCTCCGGCAACGGGCTGGCGAACGGCGTCGAGTACCAGTTCCGGGACGATGCCATCAACAGCATCTGGATCTCGCCGGGACAGACCAGCCTGCCCCACCTCGGCCTCAAGCCCGGCCGCAGCGTGCGCCTGACCAACGACGACCATCAGGAGATCGCCTCCGAGATCGACGGCGTCGAGCACATCACTTCGCGCTTCATGCTGCGCGGCCACAACCGAGTGCGCTACGGCGACAAGAGCGAGTCCTTCAATATCCGCTGTGTCCACCCAGGGCACCTCCATCTCGAGAAAACCGAGATGATCGCTGGGCGCTATATCAACGACCTCGACCTGGCCGATTTCCGCAAGGTGGCGGTGATCGGGGAGCCGGTGAAGGAGCAGCTCTTCGGGCGCGCGACGGCGATCGGCAAATACGTCGAGATCAACGGTATTCCGTTCAAAGTGGTCGGGATCTTCCACGACGCCGGCAGCGTCGGCGAAACGGAGTTCGTCTACCTACCGATCACCACCGCCCAGCGGGTCTTCAACGGTCGCGACCGCGTCAACCAGATCATGTTCACCACCGGCGAAGCCGATCTCGCCGCTTCCCAGGCGATGGCCGGCGAAGTGCGGCAGCGTTTGGCGCAGCGCCATCGCTTCGCCTTGGCCGACCAGCGCGCCGTCGCCGTGGACAACAACAACGCCAGCTTTCAACAGGTGCTGCAGGTGATCGACGGAATTCGCCTGTTCGTCTGGCTGATCGGCATCGGAACCATCCTGGCCGGCGTCGTCGGGGTCAGCAACATCATGATGATCGCGGTGCAGGAGCGCACCCGCGAAATCGGCGTGCGCAAGGCGCTGGGAGCGACACCGGGCTCGATCATCGGCCTCGTCCTGCAAGAATCGGTGTTGATCACCGCCGTCGCCGGCTACACCGGCTTGGTGCTCGGCGTGGCGGTGCTCGAGCTGGGGGCCGACAAGCTGCCCAACTCGGATTTCTTCCGCAATCCCCAGGTCGATCTCGGCCTGGCCCTGGCGGCCACTGGCGTGCTCATCCTGTCGGGCTGCCTGGCGGGCTTTTTCCCGGCCCGCAAAGCCGCCCGCATTCGCCCCATCGAAGCCCTGCGCACGGAATAGAAGAGGATCTGCGGCGATGTTCGACCTCGACGACTGGCAAGAGATCTGGAATGCCCTCTCCCACAACAAGCTGCGCACGCTGCTGACCGCATTCGGGGTCTTCTGGGGCATCTTCATGCTGGTCATCATGCTGGGCTCCGGCAACGGCCTGCGCAACGGCGTCGACGCCGACTTCACGAGCGGCGCCACCAACAGCGTTTTCATCTGGCCGCAGCGCACCTCGATGCCCTTCCGCGGCCTGCCGGAAGGACGCCGCTTCAACTTCGACAACGACGATACCGCCGCCGTGATCGCCGCCATCCCCAACGCCTCCATCGTCGCCCCTCGCGCCCAGCTCGGCGGCTGGCGCGGCGCCCACAACGTCACCCGCGGCAACAAGGCCGGCGCCTTCGACGTGATGGGTGACGTGCCCGAGAACTTCCGCATCCAGCCGGTGAAGCTGGTCGCCGGTCGTCTCCTCAATCCCCTCGACGTCGCCGAGCGGCGCAAGGTCGCGGTGATCGGTGAGCGCGTCCGCGACCTCCTCTTCGAGGCCGACGAGCCGGTGATCGGCGGCAGCATTCAAGTCCAGGGGGTCTACTTCAAGGTGGTCGGCGTGTTCGCGTCGCTACAGGACGGCGAAGACGGCCAGCGCTCCACCCAGACCCTGTTCATCCCCATCTCCACCTTCCAGCGCGCCTTCAACTGGGGCAACCTGATCAGCTGGCTCGCCATCACCTCGCGAGATGACGTCCCGGCATCGCAGGTCGAGGCCGAGGTCAAGGCTCTGCTCGCGGAGCGCCACCGCATCCATCCCAACGACCGCTGGGCGATGGGATCGTTCAATCTCGAAGAGGAGTACAACCAGGTGCGCGGCCTGTTCGCGGGCATTCGAGTGCTGGTCTGGATCGTCGGCGCCGGCACCCTGGCGGCGGGCGTCATCGGGGTGAGCAACATTCTGCTCATCCTGGTCAAGGAGCGCACCAAGGAGATCGGCCTGCGGCGCGCCATCGGGGCCTCGCCCTTCGCGGTGATTCGCCAGATCTTGCTCGAAGCCCTGGCCCTGACCTCCCTCGCCGGCTACTGCGGCCTGGTGGCGGGCATCGGCGTTCTCGAGCTGGTGCGCCAGATCCTGGTCAACACCGATGGCAACGGCGGCATGTTCCGCAATCCCGGCGTCGACCTCCAGACCGCCGCCATCGCACTCCTCATCCTGGTTTTCGCCGGTACCTTCGCCGGCCTGATTCCGGCCCGCCGAGCGGTCGCCGTTCGCCCCGTCGCCGCCCTGCGCAGTGATTAACCCGCCCTTCTCACGAGCTTTCCGCTGCGAGCCCGTATGTCCCCGAATCTGCTGCGTTCTCCGTCGCTTGCTCTCCTCGCAGTACGTCGAGTACGGCATCGTCGTGGCAGCAACGGATGCCTTGCATCTTCAAGAACCTACGCCCTGTCGCGAGGAATCCTCGTGAGAAGGGCTGGCTAACCCCTATGGGATGCTGAGATCGCGATGAAGAAAATCCTCTACTCTGTGTTGGGACTGATCCTGCTGGCGACCTTCGCCGGCACCCTGTGGTTTCTGTTCGACAAGTCGCAGGTCGAGCCGACGGTTTACGCCGCCGAAGCTCCCTTCAACGCCACCATCCTGCAGAAAACCGTCGCCACCGGCTCGGTCGTGCCGCGCAAAGAGGTGGCGATCAAGCCCAAGGTCTCGGGCATCGTCGAAGAGCTCTTCATCGAGCCCGGCCGGGAGGTGGCCAAGGGGGATCGGCTGGCGCGGGTGGCGATCGTTCCCAACATGGTCAGCCTGAGCAGCGCCGAGACCCGCCTCAACCGCGCCAATATCGGCCTCGAGAATGCCGAGAACGAGTACCAGCGCAACCAGCGCCTGTTCGATCAGGGATTGATCTCCGAGTCCGCCTTTCTGAGCTTCGATCTGGCCTTCAAGAATGCCCGCGAAGAGCTGTCGGCGGCCGAGGACAACCTCGCTCTGGTGCGCGAAGGTGCCCGTAAACGGGCCGGCACCGCCACCAACACCGTGGTCCGCGCCACCACCTCCGGCATGGTGCTCGAGGTGCCGGTCGAGACCGGCGACTCGGTGATCGAGAGCAACACCTTCAACGACGGCACCACCATCGCCACCATCGCCGACATGGACGAGCTCATCTTCGAGGGCCAGGTCGACGAGTCCGAGGTCGGCAAGCTGAGCGAGGGCATGGATCTCGAGCTCACCATCGGCGCCATCGACAGCGAGCGCTTCGCCGCCGAGCTCGAGTACATCGCCCCCAAGGGTGTCGAGATCGACGGCGCCATCCAGTTCGAGATTCGCGCCGCCCTCACCCTCAAGGACGAGCTCTTCGTGCGCGCCAACTACAGTGCCAACGCCGACATCATCCTGGCGCGCCGCGACGACGTGCTGTCGATCAAGGAGAGCTGGCTGCAGTTCGAGGGCGGCACGCCCTTCGTCGAGGTCGAGACGGCCCCTCAGAGCTTCGAGCGCCGCGACATCGAAACCGGACTCTCGGACGGCATCAACATCGAGATCGTCACCGGCCTCGGCGAAGGCGAACGCATCAAGGATCCCAACAGCGGCCGCGCCGACGCCTAGTCCTCCGGCCTCATCACCTGTCAAGGCCGGCTCACCGAGCCGTGACCAGGGGCGGCCCCGGGGCCGCTCTCTGCCATTACACGATGTCGCTCTCGGAGCCCGAAGACGCGGGGCCCGCCGACCGCAGGGCGGCGGACCCCGCCAGGTGAGGATCTCCGGAGATGGGGTTGGCTGAGGAAGCCGGAGATCGATACCTCGGTCAGAGCAAGCCCCGACCTACTTCTTGGTACGGGAGCCGCCGGCGCCCTATCCAGGCGAAGTCGCTTCGCGTCTCCTTCAGCAGCCTGCTAGCAGGCTGCTGAAGAAGTTCAGGTTCGAGGGCTTCTGGCCCGAGTGTAACCCCGAGCCCAGCGGGCGAGGCGGGGCC